>NZ_JBNGHF010000008.1:0-126222 GCF_050611805.1 Methylotuvimicrobium sp. | reverse complement strand
AAGTCATTTAAAATTATAGCTCAGTATGTAGCTTTATTAGCTACTGGCCCTATATCTGGACTAAGGAAGGAGTGCAATGATGAGATCTACCGCTCGAATGATTAGCAACCTTTTCCGCTTCATGCTGATATTTGAAATCAACAAATTTTGGATTTTTAGAGTGACCGAATCAACTATTAACGCCCGGGTTGGTTGGGCTGATGACGGGGCACCTGATTATGATGAAGACGAAGAAGTCCAAGATATTGAATGGGATGTACAGCATTACGATAACATTGAAGATGCTTTAGAACTCGCGGAGTATTTAATTGATAATAAAATAATGCGGAGTGATAAGGTTACGATTGATCGTGAAGAACTTTTCAATCGAATATCTTGGGAAAAAGATAGGTACGATGCGGCTATAAATACTTTGTTGAGTATAAAAGTCGACATGTTGGATGAGGGCAGGAAAACAGACTATTTTTTTGTTCACTTTTAATATTTTGATGTCCCAAAGGGACTAACAAAAGAAGCAGGCAATCAAGCCAACGGGGTCAAGTCTTTCTTTTTGCAAAAGCTATCAAACCTACTCCAAAGCGATGATAATCTTGTCCAGTTCAAAATTAAGCGACTCTATGTACCAGTTGCTCGAAAATGCATTCAGCGCTCTTTAGTTCAGCGGCACGCCGGCCACGACCTATCACTACGATGCCGCCGGCCGGATGGAACAGGCCGATCTGTTCAACGGCAGCGTCACCAATTACACCCTGGACAAAGCCGACCGGTTGACCGGCATTCAACACAGCGCCGACGGCCAAACCCTGGCCGACTATCAATACACCCTCGACAACAACGGCAACCGGATCAAAGCCCTCGCTCAAGAATCGCAAAAACCGGAAGCACTGATCAACCGGAGCCAAGGCTATACTTACAATGCGCAAAAGAACCGGCTGCTGACAACCCAACTGAACGGCACGGATCAGACGACCTTCAGCTACGACCACGAAGGCCGCCTATTCCGCACTCATCTACAAGGCGAAAGACCCACGTCTTTCATCTTCGACCACGCCCACCGGCTGGTTCGACACGGCAACGAGCAGTATGTCTATGACGGCGTCGGCAACCGCATCAGAGCGACACGCAGCGGCATCACCACAAAATACATCGTTGATGCCGCCGGCAACCTGCTCGCCGAAGCCAATAACAGCAACCAAATCACACGGTACTATATCCACGGCCACGGCCTCATCGGCTTTATCGACGCTCAAACCAACCAGCTCTACACCTACCACTTCGACGGCACCGGGCACACGGTGGCGATTACCGATCAAAACCGGCAAATTGTCAACACTTACGCCCACGATCCTTAAGGCAGGCTCATGGCGCAAAGCGAAACGATACCGCAACCGTTCAAATACGCCGGACAATTCGGAGTTCAAGCCGAAGAAAACAACCTTTACTACATGCGCGCCCGGTATTATGATGCCGACATCGGCCGGTTTATCAGCGAAGACCCGATCGGATTCGAAGGCGGATTGAATCTGTATGCGTATGTGGGTGGGAATCCCATTATGTTTGTTGATCCAAATGGGTTTAGTGCTGAGCGAATCGGCATCTCCCAAGCTCAAATCGCTCAATTTCAGCAGGATGCTTTTGATATTGCAATTGGATTTGCATTGCCGGTTAGCAAGGCTGGAGGGTTGTTCCAAGGCATAGCCTCCAATTTACTTCGTTTTGAAAAGAAGCTTCCGGCTAATGTTAGTGCTACAAGAATCTTTAATTTGCCGGGTGGGGGTAAAGCGTTTCAAGCAGATTCGGCTTCAAAGAACATCCCTGGTTCCTTTGCACAATATGAAAAACAAGTAGACGCAGCTGGAAAGACCCTTCAATACACAAAGACTACATTTGGGCCTAGGGGGGAAATCATACATGTTAAAGATAAGATAAGCGGTCAAACTTTCTTCCCGGGACAATGACGATGAAAGCACGGATTGTCGTTTTAGATGCACTAATTAGTTTTCGGTATTCAATCGAACAATTGAAAAGAGATTTGTCTCATTTTCCATGGGACTCTGAGGAAGAGTTAGTCGAAGTTAAGTTAAGTGACGTAACAAGTGTGCTTCAACGCTACATTGATGGTCTACTGAAAAAAGAAGAACTTATTGAATGGGCTAATACAATTGAATGCAGAGACGATATTGGTTTTGAAAATGGCTTTTATGATGTTTTGAAAGAAACTATTTATGTATTGGCAAACCCCGAGATCAACGAGCCGTTAGATAAGAATAAGGCAACTGAGATGAAACAATTCCTTATCTCGTGCAAACGCTGAAAATCTTGGAAACGGAGCGCTAGCGAAGTGAAGATTTTTAGTCCCCGATAGCCGTAGCGCCGGGTGTTTTGCCGGAGTCTGCGCGACTAGCGCAGGCGGAGGCAAAATACAAGGCATCGCGACACGGCGTCAAGCCATTTGTGGGAGTGCTACGGAGCCGCATCGAGTTGACGATGATGTGGCGTAGTGGCACGGACGCAGGGCGAATCGGGGCCGCCGAAGGCAATAATCGCCAAGTCATTTTTCGCTGCTGAAATCGGACGGACCCCATTTCAGCTTTCGCGAAAAATCTTGGCGCGCTTGTTAAGATCTGAACAATAGGAATAACTGGGGTCAAGTTCTGAGGTATCCCCGCAAATTAAAGCCAATAGGGTCAAGTCTTTCTTTTTGCAAAAGCTATCAAACCTACTCCAAGGCTATGATAATCTTGTCCTGTTCAAAATTAAGCGGCTCTATCAATAGCAGTTGCTTTAAAATGTATTCAGCTCTCTTTTGTTCGGCGGCACGCCGGCCACGACCTACCAATACGATGCCGCAGGCCGGATGGAACAGACCGACCTATTTAATGGCAGCGTCACCAATTACACCCTGGACAAAGCCGACCGGTTGACCGGCATTCAACACAGCGCCGTCGGCCAAACCCTGGCCGATTACCAATACACCCTCGACAACAACGGCAACCGGATCAAAGCTGTGGTCGAAGAACCGAAAAAACCGGAAGCGCTGATCAACCGGAGCCAAGGCCATACCTACAATGCACAAAAGAACCGGCTGCTCGCCACGCAACTGAACGGAACGACCCAGGCAACCTTCAGCTACGACCACGAAGGCCGGCAGCAAAACAAAAACAGCACGAATTTTACCTTCGACCGCGCCCACCGGCTGATCCAACGCGGCAACGACCAGTACGTCTATGACGGCACCGGCAACCGCATCAGAGCGACGCGCAGCGGCACCACCACAAAATACATCTACGACGCCGCCGGCAATCTGCTCGCCGAAGTCAATAACAGTAACCAAATCACCCGCTACTATATCTACGGCCACGGACTCATCGGCTTTGTCGATGCCAGTACCAACCAACTCTACACCTACCACTTCGACGGCACCGGGCACACGGTCGCGATCACCAATCAAAATCGTCAGATCGTCAATAGCTACGCCTACGACACGTACGGCAGGCTGATGGCGGAAAGCGAAACGATACCGCAACCGTTCAAATACGCCGGATAATTTGGCGTACAAGCCGAAGCCGATAATCTTTACTACATGCGCGCTCGGTATTATGATGCCGACATCGGCCGGTTTATCAGCGAAGACCCGATCGGATTCGAAGGCGGATTGAATCTGTATGCGTATGTGGGTGGGAATCCCATTATGTTTGTTGATCCAAATGGGTTTAGTGCTGAGCGAATCGGCATCTCCCAAGCTCAAATCGCTCAATTTCAGCAGGATGCTTTTGATATTGCAATTGGATTTGCATTGCCGGTTAGCAAGGCTGGAAGTTTGATTAAGGGTGCAGTAAACAAATTAGGACGCACAGTTTCCGATACGTTACCGAAGGGAATAACGAGGGTTTCAAAGGATGCTGTCCCTGTGAGTAGTCGAGACATCATTGATGCTACTCGCCCAGGCGCACAGCGGACCGGAGGAAATTAAAGTGATTTATTTGACTGACTTGATGTATCGATGGATTGCTTGTAGCAATGATCTGTGGCTTAGATGGTTTGCCTCAATGGAAAATGGTGCAAATGAATTTATTGACGTTGAGCGATTTCTTCTGGATTTTCTTGTTATTGAAAAGATCGATCAACGTTTGAACGGTATTTCTCCAGATCAATTCTTCGATATGATGCGCGTTATATATCGGGTTTCCGTTAATGAGTCGCGTCAAATATGCGTAAGGCAACGCGCTGGAAATGTGTTTTGCAAGGGTGGTACTGTATCCATTTTAAAGGGTGATCTCTTTTAGATTCGGTCTGTCGACACAATGGGGATTATGCAGAATGGAAAGCCTTATGTGGAGGTAACTTATGGCGACGGATATTTCTTGGAGTCGCCCGATCTGTTAGAGTTTGTAGTCGAGTTATAAGTACCGAAGATCTGATTTATTAAAAGTTAGCTGACGAAAGAAGGCATTAATTTATCGTAACTACTCGAGGCAATCCCCCTGTGTCAGGCTAGTTGTCGCCTCTAAAATTTTATAGAGGTGAAAAATACAAACCCATTATAGTGAAAAAGCCAACATCGATGCCAGTACAAACCAACTCTACACCTACACTTCGACGGCACCGGGCACACCGTCGCGATCACCGATCAAAACCTCAAATCGTCAACAGCTACGCCTACGATCCGTACGGAAGGCTGATGGCACAAACCGAAATTATCGCTCAGCCGTTCAAGTATGCCGGGCATTTCGTCGTACAAGCCGAAGCTGATAACCATTTGCGCAGCTTTAACGAGTAACCTATAATCCGCAGCTTGTTTTACGGTTCCCGCACTGCGCGGGTGAAACTGGAAGCCGGTTAAAGGCCGGCGCTGCCCCCGCAACGGTAGGTGATTTTTCACGAGCCCGGAGACAGGCCCTAAAACTTAAAGAACAGTATTGCGGCGGGCGATCTGTCAAAATCTTTTTTGGTTTGTCTTCCCCTCCGTTTTTCCGTCAATCAGACTTGGGAAGGACAATCACCATGAAAACACTCGCCGGCTCTTCCGTCGTTTACTCCGCTAAATTTCTCCCGAGCTTCAGCGCCATCGTATTGGGCTTGACCGTGATTCTAGGCCTCGGCTTTATGCAAGACGCCAACAACTACATTCATAATGCCGCACACGACGGACGCCATAGCGCCGCATTGACAGCCGGAATCCTGTCCGGCCTGCTGCTCGGCGTCTTACAGTATTATCTGACGCAACCTCTGATTTTAGCCGCGGAACAATTCGAAGCGCCCGCAACCGGCTCCGAGCATGAGTGGCAACCGGAAGACGGCTGGCAACGCTTCGTAGTGATGTCCGCCTTCAGCAATGCCCTATTCTGGCTCAGCCTCGGCGCCTTGGCCGGATTTACCTTGACCAAACTCAAACTCTGATCATGAACACTAGCCCATCCGTCCGCCATTGTCCGGCCATGCTGATCAGCGCGCCCGCCTCCGGCCAAGGCAAGACGACCCTAACCGCCGCTTTGGCTGCCTATCACCGAAGTCAAAACCGCAAGGTCAGCATATTCAAAACCGGCCCGGATTTCATCGATCCGCAGATTTTGGCTCATGCCTCGGGACGGCCGGTCTATCAATTGGATTTGTGGATGATGGGCGAGGCGCATTGCCGCGACTTGCTCTATCGCGCCGCCGCCAAATCCGATGTCATCTTGATCGAAGGGGTAATGGGCCTCTACGATGGGGACAGCAGCAGCGCCGATCTGGCGCAAGCGCTGTCGGTCCCGGTCGCCGCTGTGATCGACGCGCAAGGCATGGCGCAAACCTTTGCCGCCGTCGCCTATGGTTTGGCTCATTACCGACCGAACCTAAGGTTTGCCGGCGTCATCGCCAACAAAGTCGGCAGTACAGGCCATGCCGGATTACTGCAAGAAGCGCTGCCCGAAGACATGCCCTTGCTGGCAGCCCTATCTAAAGACGCGGATATCGCTTTGCCGTCGCGGCATTTGGGTTTACTGCAAGCGGACGAGATCGGCGACTTGGACCGAAGACTGGCGCGAGCCGCAGAATTATTGACCGAATCCGCGCCATGCCGCTTGCCCGAACCGGTTGACTTTGCCCCGGCGGCAACGACGCCGACGCCGCGCCTTCTTGCCGGCAAACGTATCGGCATCGCCCGCGACGCGGCCTTTTCATTCATCTACCAGGCCAACCTCGATTGCTTGCAGGCCATGGGCGCCGAGCTGCGTTTCTTCTCGCCGTTGACCGACGCCAAATTGCCGGAGGTCGATAGCCTCTATCTGCCGGGCGGCTATCCCGAACTGCATCTAGCGGCCCTCGCCGATAATCGCGCGATGAAACAGGCCTTGCATGACTATCACCGCGCCGGCAAACCGATTTACGCCGAATGCGGCGGTTTTTTATATCTGTTGGAAACGCTGACCGACAAACAGGGACAACCGGCCGCGATGGTAGGCTTATTGCCGGGCAGCGCCAGAATGCAAAACAGGTTGGTTAACCTGGGCATGCACAGTTTACATCTGGAGCATGGAAAAATCCGAGGCCATAGCTTTCATCATTCGCTCCTTGAAACCGATATGGAAGCCTTGACCGTATCGGTCCCGCAACGTAACCGCAGCCAAGGCGAAAAATTTTTCCGCGTGGGATCGTTGCAAGCCTCTTATCTGCACACTTATTTTCCGTTCAACCCGCAACAAGCCGCAGGATTTTTTCACTAACCGGATTAGCGAAAGTCTGGTTTGTCGGCGCCGGCGATCCTTTCATATTTAGCCGGGCGGCAAAGAAGTCGAAACCTTGATGCAATCGGGTATCTATTTTCAAATCGTCCCCGGCATTACCGCGGCGTCGGGTCGCGCAAGTAATATCCCCCCGCAAAGCGGGGGGCTTGACGGTCATTAGCAACCCCAAGGGCTGCCATAGTTAAGCCTTTCGGTTTATTAAAAATCACCGTTATCATCAGACGCATTGTCTTCGATATCGCACTTTTTCCTGTGATGTATCACTAACCTCCGGCGATCTTAAACAGCGTAGCCCGAATGAAGCGTAGCGCAATCCGGGATATTCGGTGCCACGCCAGTCCCGTATTCCGCTACGCTACATACGGGCTACATGCTAACTTTATGAAGGTATGGGGTGCGGTTAGCGGGGATGTCGGCAGCAGGTGCAGATTTTTGCTCCTCGGCAATTGCTCCTGCATTGCCCTAATACACGCCATCCTTGGCGCTTAGCTGCCGTCAAGCCCCCATGGAAGGGTTTCAGCATCTGCCGAGGCAAAGTTTTTTCAAGCTCGAGCAATACTGGTTCGGCAACATCGTATCATTTTACTTATCTTTACCATTCAGACGGCCGATTTCGCGCAACGTATCGTTCAATAAAATCTGCAACTGTTGAATCGACTCATCTAACGTAGCTCCTTCTTCTAAAAGCTTAGACTCAATCTTTTCAGCCAACTTCCATACTTGTATCAGCGCCAAGTTTCCTGCCGTCCCTTTCAATTTATGCGCCAAGGCAAGAGCACTTTCCCGCTCGCCTTGAGCCATCATTTTGGCAACTTCGTCTCCGTCATGTCCGTGCGATTCGGCAAACTTTTGTAAGTATTTATAATAAGTTGCGGCGTCGCCCCAATTATGTAGGCCTCTGTCTATATCTATCATGGGAAGCTGTGAGTCGGCTGTCTTAGCTGAAGCGACCGGCTCATTCTTTGAATCAGCCGTTACTCGTAATCCGGTAACGTATTGTTGCAGATAAGCGATTAATTCCTCGACATCGAACGGTTTGGCAATGAATCCATTCATCCCGGCATTGAGCGCTGCAGCCTGTTGATTCTTGAATGCACCGGCGGTCAGCGCCACGATAGGCAACAGAGTCAAGCCAAGGACTTCACGAATTTGCCGGGTCGCTTCATAACCATCCATGAGCGGCATTTGTACATCCATCAGCACCACGTCGGCCAAATCCGGATTCAGTCTTAACCATTCTAAGGCCGCATGACCGTCGTCTGCCAAATAAACGGTAGCTCCTTCGGCTTCCAAAATACGCCTTGCCATATCACGGTTAATTTCACTATCATCGACCAATAACACCCTTAAGCCGTTGATTCGTTTTTCGGATGGCGTAGTTTTATTATGCTGTGTAGACCTTTCGCCTTGACGCCGCTGCTTGGCATCGGATACGGCATTATAGAGTGAAGAAGCAGTAATCGGTTTACGTAAGACGGCATCGGCTATTGCCACATCCGGTTCGCGTAGCAATGCATCGCGGTCATGAGCCGTGGCAATAACGATAATCGGAACATCGGCAATATCGCCAAGCTCTTGTCTTATGCGTATACCAGCTTCGAGCCCATTGACGCCGGGCATACACCAATCCAATAATAAAATATCGGGGAGTTTATTATTCCGTGCCCGTTCGATAACACGCTCCACAGCCTCTTCGCCCGACTCAACGACCTCGGGAGTCCAGCCTAAGCTACGCACCGTTGCCGCCAACATCTCTCTAGCCATGGGATGATCGTCGGCGATCAATACTTTTTGAAACGCGATGGACGGATGCACATACTCTTGCGGCTCGACCAGCTCTATCGGCAGCATCAACCAAAACTCACTACCTTGCCCGAGTTCGCTGTTGACGCCGAGTTCTCCGCCCATCATTTGCGCCAAATGCCGGCATATCGTTAAACCCAACCCTGTTCCGCCGAAACGGCGTGTCGTCGACGTGTCTTCTTGAGAAAATGCATTAAAAATTTCCGCTTGTTTTTCAATAGGAATACCAATGCCGGTATCGCGGACGCTGAAACGTAGATAATCCTGGCCATCTTTAGGCGGCAATTTGATGACGGAGATCGTAACGCTTCCCCGCTTTGTGAATTTAAGCGCATTACTGGTCAAATTGACCAATATTTGTTCGAGCCGAAGCGCATCGCCGCGCAGAAGCTCGATGCCTTCCGGCGCCGGCCCCATAATCAATTCGACTTTATTGCTGCATTCAATCGCCGACATCAGCGTGGCTACGTTGTCCAACACATCGCTCAACCGAAATGGCGCATGCTCGATTTCAAGACGCCCCGATTCTATTTTGGAAAAATCCAGAATATCGTTGATGATTCCGAGCAAGGACCGGCCGGCTATACGAATTTTCTTCACCAAATTAAGCTCATCGACTCCCAGATCGGCTTTTTCCAGTAAATAGGCAAATCCAAGTATCGCGTTCATTGGAGTCCGTATTTCATGGCTCATATTGGCCAAAAAGTTGCCTTTGACACTGGCAAGCCGCTCGGCCTCCTGTTTTGCCGCTTGTAATTCCGCCGTACGCTCGGCCACGTTTCGCTCCAAGGTTTCATTCATTTGCAGCAAAGCATCTTGGATCCGCTTGCGTTCGGATATATCGACAATGGTCGCCACGACAAAAACTTGGTTATCGCTCCGGAAGGGGCTCAAGCCGATTTCTATCGGAAATATAGAGCCGTTCTTGCGTGTCCCGTATAAATCTCTCCCCGCCCCCATCGCCCGAGTCGTTGGGTTTTGTAAATAATCTTTACGTTGCCTGGCATGGCGTGAACGAAACTTTTCGGGAAGCAATATTTCCACGGGTCGGTTGACCACTTCCGATACTTGATAGCCGAATAGGCTCTCGAAGGCAGGGTTAGCCATGACTATTTTTCCTTCGGCATCGACGACCAACAAGCCGCTGGCATTTGCTTCGAACAACATCCGAAAACACGCTTGAGCCTCTTGTAAACGCGTCGCTGATTCCGCTTCGCCCCTCGCCAGAGCCGCTTCCTTCTCGGCCAGAGCCCGCGCCGATTTTGCCTGAATTAGACGCCAGATACCTATCGCAAACAATAGCAAGATCACCGAAGCGCTCGCGATCTTAGCCGACCAAACGTTTTTTTCCAACACCGATAATTTTTCCATTGGTAAATGGCTAATCACTTTCCAATGTATGCTGTGCGATAGCCGGACATTTTGTTTGGGCGATAGCGAAACGGAACTCCATGTCCAAAGACCGTCGTCAAGTTTAATCTGGCCTTTTTTCTGCCGGGTTATCGCATCCCATACTCGAGGATTTCGTGTAGCAAGAGTCGCTTCCCGTTGAAACATGAAGCCCCATTCATCCTGTGCATTGGGGCTTTTTAGCCAATAGCCCTCGTCATTGACCAACATCAACCTGTCAACGGCGGGGCCGGCGCTGTGGACGAAAGCATCCAGCATTGATTTTGCCATTATGTTAATGATGAGAATGCCTCGAGGCTTACCTAATTCATCAAACACTGGGCTTGAGACCCTTATCGTCGGCTTGTAAGGAATCTCGATACGGCCGTCGTCCATATTCAAATCGAGCGGGGAAATATAGATCTCCCCTTGATTCAGCAACATGGTCTCGGTAAAAAAATAGCGCTCGTCTTTAGCCTGTAATTCGTTGCGAGGAACGACGATCGGGCGCCCTCTTCTGTTATTGACTCGCACTTGCTCCATTCCTTGTTCGTCGATCCAGCGTACTTTGTCGTAAATCGGGTTACGCGACATCAACGAAAAAAATGCGTCTTGCATCGAGCGCGCGTCCGAGCCATTCGGGGCTTGATAAACCCTGAGAACCGGGTTTTCATTGATTAAACTCATCAAATGACCTATCGGAACGGCCAGATCTTGATCCAAGCGCCCTTGTCCCAGCTCAACAAAAATTGTTTCGTCGGCCATCAGCATAGATAACTCAGCATCAATGCGCGATTCGCCCAACAACAAAGTACCTGCCACGACTAAAAAGCAAACGGGTATAAATAGCAGCATAAAATCCTTAAAAAATCGGCCTCGACCTAAAGTCGTTTGATAAGGATCTTGCTTGCTTGATCGATTGAGTAGTGTATTCAAAACGGCTGTTATCCTCTAAATTACAAATAAACGACTTTACCAAGGCGGTTACTGGTTTAGTGAAAGCCTAACAAAGCCATTCTGCTTAGGCTAAAGCTAGCTTTAGAAATGAGTTTTTATTATTTTTATTTAACAACAACTCTTTGTAATTTTGATAATTTAATTGATTAACAAATAATTTCCCACATAGAGTGTAGACTAGATTTTGTGCTCTAGCGGCTAAATTATGCAACCCGACACAACGCATTCAAGCTTATTGACCCAATTTAAATAGTATTGAGACCACTAATACCTAACGCCTAATCTGAGCAAACAACGCATAACTAAAAAAAGCATTTCACCCTGAAAATCATGAAGAATAAGAAGTTGATTCATTTGTATAGAACTTTCGTTTATCCAAGAGGTTAGAGGGAATATTTAGGTATTCTATTGAAATACTTCATGTGCTTCATGGTTATACTGACGAATTTATACCTTTCGCACTTCAAATTTCAGCAGTGCCTTAGGAGGCGCCGGGATATTGCAAGTCTGAAAAAACAATTAAGGGAGCGAAAAATACGATTATGCCGTTGCACTCCATTTCATGCGTCGATTCACAATTGCAAAATGAAGTGCTTTTAGGGGAAAATAGGCGGTTTAGTGTATCTTGTGCTTTTCGTTCGACTTTATTGGAGGTGTGTCTGCCTGTCGAAGAATATAAACGAAGGCACCGGCTTTGGCCTTCATCATTCAATCCATTAACTCGCATCGAAATCACAGGCGAAAATCATGTCAATAGAGTCAAGACACATTCAGTTGATGGACACTACGCTGCGTGACGGCGAGCAAACGCAAGGTGTCGCCTTCACACCGACGGAAAAAGTGAGCATCGCCAAAGCCTTATTGCAGTTTTTGCGCGTCGACCGAATCGAAGTCGCTTCGGCTCGAGTGTCGGAAGGTGAAAAAGAGGCCGTCAGCCAAATCAACCAATGGGCCCGGCAAGAAGGCTTCGCCGACCGCGTCGAAGTATTGGGTTTTGTCGATCATACGCGCAGTGTCGATTGGATTCTATCTACGGGCGGATCGGTCATCAACTTGCTTGCCAAAGGCAGCGAAAAACACTGCCGCGAACAACTCGGCAAGACGCTCGAACAACACAGCGCTGAAGTATTAAAAACCATCAACTATGCTCACGAACAAGGCCTAAAAATCAACATTTATCTGGAAGACTGGTCGAACGGCTACAAAGACAGTCCCGCTTATGTCTATGGGCTCGTGGACCGCTTACGGAATAGCCCGGTTAGTCACTTCATGCTGCCGGATACCTTGGGCGTTATGTCCCCGGACGAAGTTTTCAACAGCTTCAGCGATATGTGCGGGCGCTATCCGGATTTATTGTTCGATTTTCATCCGCACAACGATTACGGTTTGGCGACTGCCAATGTCATGGCCGCAGTTAGGGCCGGCATCAGCGCCGTACATTGCACCATCAATTGCTTGGGCGAACGCGCCGGAAACGCTTCGCTAGCCGAAGTCGCCGTGGTCCTCCGCGATAAAATGAACATGCATTTGTCGATCGACGAAAGTCATTTGGTACGCATCAGCAACATGGTGGAAAACTTTTCCGGCAAGCGTGTTGCCGCAAATGCCCCGATCGTGGGTGCCGATGTCTTTACACAGACCGCAGGCATCCATGCCGACGGCGACCAAAAAGGCGGTCTATACAAAACCCGGCTGGGACCCGAACGCTTTTCCCGCACCCATAGTTATGCCTTAGGCAAAATGAGCGGCAAGGCTTCGCTGAAAAAAAATCTCGAACGGCTCGAACTCGAACTTTCCGAAGAAGACCAGAAGAAAGTTCTTGCACGCATCGTTAGCCTAGGCGACTCCAAACAAACCATCACGACCGATGATTTGCCGTTCATCATCGCCGATGTTCTCGAAAGCAAGAGCTATCAACATATAAAATTACTGAATTGTTCCTTGAATAGCGGCTTGGACCTCCAGTCCACGGTCAGCCTTCGCGTTGAAATCCAAGGCGAAAACCACCAAGCTACCGGCGCCGGTAGCGGCGGCTTCGATGCCTTCATCGACGCCATCAGTAAGGTGCTTAAAAAATACGACTACCGATTACCCGAACTGGCTGACTATGAAATCCGCATACCGAAGGGCGGCCATGCCAATGCACTGACCGAATGTGTAATAACCTGGAATTGCGGCAATGAATTACGCAAAACCCGCGGCGTCCACGTCAATCAAGTATTTTCCGGAATCATGGCTACGATTAAACTGATCAACATTCAGTTGCATGAAATGAAGAGCACCACTTAAATCGCGACTTTGACGCTGAGTAGAGGCTGATTTCGCGAACTCAACCAACCAGCAAAAGTGCCATTCACAATCAGGCGTGGACACGAAGTATATTAAGTTTTAACTATTCCATTCACTTAAAAACATAAAAATGAAGCATTATAAAATCGCAGTATTGGCCGGCGACGGCATCGGCCCTGAAATTACTAAAGAAGCGCTCAAGGTTCTCAAAGTCATCGAAGAACGTAACGATGTTACTTTCGAATTGATGCCTGCCTCGTTCGGAGCTTGCGCCTATTTCGAAACCGGCGACGCCTTCCCGCAAGCGACTATCGATATATGCGACCAGGCCGATGCGATTCTAAAAGGCCCGATCGGCTTGAGTCATGAAGAAGCAAAAAAAATCCCCATCGACCAACAACCCGAGCGAGGCGCGTTACTACCGATGCGCCGTCGCTACAATACCTACGCAAATTTCCGCCCGGTTTCTCTACCGAAATCTCTGGCGCATTTTTCACCGCTCAAGCCTGAAATTATCGGCGAAGGCATCGATCTGATCATCGTACGCGAATTGGTCGGCGGCCTGTATTTCGGCGAAAAAGAAATGGGCGTCAACGACAAAGGCCTGCGTTATGTCCGTGAAACACTGGAATACGATGAGGAACAAATTCGTCGTATCATGCACGAAGCATTCAAATTAGCCAGTAAACGCCGCAAGTTGCTGCACAATATTCACAAGAGCAACGTGCTGAAATCCAGTGTGTTATGGAACGAAGTCATGGAAGAAGTGGCGAAGGAATATCCGGACGTCAAGGTCGTTAACTTCCTAGTCGACGCTGCGGCAACGGCTTTATGCCTGAACCCGACCCAGTTCGATGTCATGGTCATGGAAAACATGTTCGGCGATATTCTCAGCGACCAAGGCGGAGGCATCCTAGGTTCGCTGGGCTTGATGCCTTCAGCCTGCATCGGTCCCGACAAAGCCTATTACGAACCGTCGCACGGCTCAGCACCGGATATCGCCGGTAAGAACATCGCGAATCCTTATTCCATGATCGGTTCGGTCGCGATGATGCTGGAAAACAGCTTCGACATGACGGCTGAAGCTAAAAATGTTTGGGATGCGATGCAAGGCGTTTTCGGCGACGGTTACTCCACCGCAGATTTGTCGAAACCCGGCAGCGGCGTAAAGATGATCAGCACCGAACAGTTTGGCGACAAAGTCGTGGAAAAATTACGGAATATGACTAAAGCTTAATCCTAAAAAAAGCCTTTTGTCCACGAAACACACGAAAATCACGAATATTCAATTAGCTATACTCTCCAAATTGCTTAACCAATGAATGATTCAAGTATCTCGTGATTTCCGCGGACTAACACCGAATTTAGAATAAGCCTTTGGCAGGAGGCGGTTTGCAATCCATAAGCATCAAGCTAAAAACGGCCAATTCACATCCCCTCTTCGCTCTTTCCCAAGCTCCGGCTTGGGAAAGACACCCCGGAAGCCCCCTTCGACAAGGCTCTCCTGGGCGCAGCCGAAGGGCTCAGGGCAAGAGCTTCCTGTGACTGACACAACCTCCGCGCGTTCTCAATCAACCCCGACTTTCTCGTTCAATCTTCCTTGATTGTCGGGAAGCTAGAGCTTCCTGAACAGATTACCCAAGCTGGAGCTTGCGTAACAGCATATTTTAGTATTTGTGACCTCGATACTATTTATTGTAACTTGGTATTTTCGGCCCCAACATCGCGATCTGGGGATCGCTCCCACAGTGTATGCACCACCCTCTGTGGGAGCAACACCTTCGTCTTCCCTCACCTAGCGTTAGGTGAAGGGCCAGCATGGAGCTGGCATAGAGCCTACAGGGATGTATTTACGGTGTCCTTTGACGGACACCCCGGTGCCGAATTTTGATCTGCGATTTGCATACTTAGCGAAGATAAACCCCGTCCGAACCAATCTTCCCCGCCCCATTTAACACGTAGATACCTGCCGAATTGGCTGGCACATGAAAACCAAGACAGCCGTTACTGACCGATATTTCCTTTCCGGTGATTGCGTCGCGATAAACTCCGTTACGGATATTTTCAACCGCTATATCCTGATCACTTCCGATAGCTAATCCGACAACGGCATAGCTTGTTCCGTCACGATAGTCCCGTACGAATCGCATGCCGCTTCCCCACTCATGGATTTGGCTCATTTCGCCCTTTTGCAATGCAGCTATCGCTCGCCGAATCTGATTCAAGCGCTTGATGTGTTGATATAGCGGATGACATTGGGTCTTACTAATGTTCTCGTCGGTCAGATGATCGCCGAAATAAGCCCTGCCGGTTTGATCGAGCGTGTCGTCGTTGCCGATAACATCCTGCGGCGCACCTTTCATGAACTCGATTTCCTCTCCGTAGTACAAGCAAGGAATACCGCGCACCGTCCACAACAAATTATAGGCGGCCGCGGCCATCCACTGCTCGCCTTTAAAGCGGAAACGGAAGTCGTTGTCAGGCCCGACATCGTGATTCTGTAGAAAGGTCACCAGCGTCGAAGCATTACCGTAGATCCAATCCATTTCCAGCACCCTAGCCACACCTTCGAAGCTGCCCCGACTCAGATTATCGCGAAAGGTCGAGAACAATCCGAAATCGAGTTGCGGAAAACCGGAATCACCGCCGGAATGCGGATTACGCGGATCGTGACCCAAGCGTGTGTACCACCACGGACGAATAAACGAAGGCCCGTTGTCGCCGCCGCCGAGATCGCCCCAGCCGTAGCCCTTGACCAAATTTTCGCCGAACACGAACAGCCCCGGCTTGTGCGCCTTCCAGGCATTGACGTATTCCAATAGATTATCGCGCGGCACATGCTTGACGGTGTCGATGCGTAGCGCGTCGACGCCCATGTCGAGATAACGGTTGACCGCGCCGATCAAATAATCCTTTACGTTTTGACGGTCGGTCGCGAGGTTAATGCAATCGCCGGCGATATGTTTCTTCTGAACGGCCTCGCTTTCCCAATCGCCGCCGCAGATAAAGCCGTGCTGCATGTACCATTCAGGGTCGAGAGATTGCGCATCGATACCGAAAAAACGACCGGGATCGTAACCGGGTTTCGGAATCGTTTCTCCGGTCTTGGGATCTTGCAGCGGCACCTTGCCTTCGGGATCGCTATGATGCCTTTCACGATACCAGTCAGGGGCCACTGGATTGTCGATGTCGTCGCGGTTGGGCCAGGCATAATTACCGAGATGGCCTTGATACGGGCCATGATCGACCCGGCCTTGCTCCGAACCTTGCGGTACATAATATTTGATCGGCAGATGATCGATGTGCACCTTGTCGCGAATACCGTATTGGCAGGAATGATTGACGACGACATCCTGAATGATCTTGATGCCACGTTTATGGGCTTCGTCGATCAAATCCTGATAAGTCGCATCGGGCGATTCGAGGCGGGGGTCGATACGAGTCCAATCGTAGGCGTGATAGCCGTGATAATCCAAACCGCTACGGTTTTCGACCGGCGGCGTGATCCAGATCGCGGTGAAGCCGAGATCACGGATGTAGTCGAGACGTTCGATCAAACCTTTGAAATCGCCGCGCCAATGCGGGTCTTCCGGTTCTCCGGTTTCAGGATTGAACTTGATGCGGTCGCGGCAGAAAAAACTGATGCTCGGATCGCCTTCATTGAAACGAGCGGTCAGCAAGAAATAGATCGTTTCCTCGCGAAAATCACCCAATGGCCCGTTCGGATCAATCGGCGCATGAATGACGCTATCCGACAAAAAAGTTTGGCTTGAGCTTTGTCCTTCGAAATTCAAATTCGGGCCAGCCAAACGATGTGTCAATCTACCAGGATCTTCAATCCAACGCCCGTTCGCGTAATAGCCACTTCGGGCGCAATGTAAATCCTCAGTCTGCGAGCCGTTGCCGTCATTGAAGACCAGGCTAGCAGACTTAGCGCCGTTGAAGCGGTAGACGAACCAACCATCGTCATCCGCCGCCATAGGCTGGCCTGGCCAACTCGTACTATGATCGTCAGGATAAGTATTCCAGTAATGAACATGAACGGTATCCGCCCAATTGGCCGGTTTAAGAAAGCGTATAACGAGTTCGGGCATGTGACTTTGAAACGAACGGTGAATAAGAAGGGTATCAAGGCAGTATGCTAGCCATGAAACCGTAAACTAGCACTCTGCGCCGGGGATAATGGCAATTGAATACTAGACTGTCAAGTACCGGATGATTAATCCAACAATTTTCAATTTGAAAATCCGCAAGTGCGTGGAGCGAACATGGAGGGGGTAACAGTTTTTGCTCCTGCAAAAAATCACAAAGGTGAAAAATAGCTCTTTCATCTCCTGCCTTTCAACCGTCTTCATTTGAAAAACCGAAGACTTCGTTGACATTCACCGGTATCGGATTCATTTCCATGGCGTTCCGCCGAACTCAAAGACCTCACGACAAAATTCCACGACGCTCGCATCATAGATGAAGCCCTTGCCTCGTTCGATCTCGTTCAAAGCCGCTTGCACTCCCAAAGCCGCCCGATAGGGCCGATGCGAGGCCATCGCTTCAACCACATCGGAAACGGCGAGAATGCGCGATTCCATCAAAATTTCGTCGCCTTTTAGCCCATGAGGATAACCGGTGCCGTCCAAGCGCTCATGATGCTGAACAACCATTTCGGCTATCGGCCATGGGAATTCGATGCCTTTGACAATTTCATAACCGATCGACGGATGGCTTTTAATGATGGTAAACAACATCGGTTCTAATTTTCCAGGCCGATTGAGTATTTCGATCGGGACGGCGATCTTGCCGATATCGTGTATCGTCGCACCTAACCGCAACCCTTCTAAACGATAAGCATCGAAGCCCATACGCCGGCCGATTTGCACCGCCAACTCGGCAACCCGCTCTTGGTGTCCGGCGGTATACGGATCGCGCTTTTCAATCGTCATGGCAATCGCGCGAATGGTTTGAATCAATGAGCCTTGCAATTTTTCGGCAAAACGCTGTTGTTCTTCCTCGGCATGTTTGCGCACCGAAATATCGATGATACTAGCCCGGTACTCGGCAACGCATCCTGTTTCATCTTTAATAGGATCAATGCTAAGACTAACCCAGAGCCCGCGACCATCTGCGCGGCGCATATTGAGCTCGATATCGCGAACGCTTTGCTCGCCGGCAAATAACTTCCCGATTTGCGTTCCCCCAAAAAGATCGAAAATCGTTTTCGTTTCCAAAAAAGCCCTGTCATACCCTAGCATCTCGCATAACGACTGATTGAATTGCAGCAAAACTCCGTTTTGGGGTGCGACCGATACATAAGCATTAGGCGCGTTTTCGTATAATTCTTCGTATCGATTCTCGGCGATTTTCAAAACCGACTCGGCATGCTCGCGCTCTTGTCGAATACGCAATGCCCGTATACCGAACGCCAAGTCGCCGGCCATTTCTTCAAGCAATCTCAATTCGGCTTGATCGAAGGCATCCGGCTCAGCAGAATCGAGCGTGATCGCACCCAAGGCTTCGTCATCCGAAATCAACGGCAGCGCGACCACCGACGCATAACCTTGTGTAAACGCGGCTTCGCGCCATGACGGAGCAAAGTCACGCGAATTATTGACGATATCTTTCAGAATAAACGTTTCCTTGTTGCGAATGGCGTAGGCCGCCGGATTGCGTCCGCCTGCATCATCGGCCCAAGACAGCTCGACCGAAGTAATGAAGTCGATATCGCCCCCGGCAAAAGCCATCGGACGAATCGTTTTACGATCGTCGTGCTCCGCATAGCCAACCCATGCAAAACGGTAGCCGCCGCTGTCGATCAAGATACGGCATATATCGTCCATCAGAGTTTGTTCTTGTTGCGCATGAACAAGCGTTGTATTGCACAGACTCAGCGTGCGTAATGCCCGGTTGAGCCTACGCATTTCATTCTCGGCCTGACGCAGCTCGGTAACATCCTGCACCGTGCCTATCATGCGAACCGGTTCTCCCGCATCGTTGACAATTACTTCACCAATTTCGTGAAGCACTCGCTCGACACCATCGGCACGGCAAATACGGTGATCAAGCTCATACTCATCGCCTCGCGAAAAGGCATTTTGCACGGCATCGGCCACAAAATCTCGATCTTCCGGCGATATCAACTCTAAAAACCTCCGATAAGTCGCTACGAATTGTTGAGGCTTAAAACCGAACATGCGGTACACTTCGTCGGACCACGACAACTCGTCGGTGACAATATTCCATTCCCAACTGCCTAGATGGGCGATTTGTTGAGCCGCAGCCAAATTCGTTTCACTAACCCGCAAGTGATTCATCGTGTCGATGCGCCGAAGAGTGTTGATAATCATCTCTCCAGCCGTTTGCAGTAGACGCTCTTCTTCTTCGTTCCAGCGACGAAAACGCCTGACGGAATCGACGCCGATAAAACCCGAGAAAACCCCGCCGTAATTAAATGGCGCCAAAAGCAGCGAAAGTATATTTTCGCGTTCGAACTCCTCGCGCTCGGGTATAGCGCCTGAAGGCAAGCGGCTAACATCGTCTATTGTTACGATTCTTCCGTTCATCAGCTCTCCGAACAACCACGGAAAAGATTCCACCTTAAATTTGCACAGCGAATCGATTTGCGGCTCGATGCCTTCCACGCACCATTCGTGAGTATGTCCGAAAGTATCTCCGGCATCATCGTAATCGAAGATATACGCCCGGTCGACGTCTAAAAACCGGCCTAATTGTTCGAGCGTTTTCAAAACGGTTTGATTAATTTGTTCCGGTCTGGCGTTACTCAAATTCGAAGCGATTTTGGCAATCAAGGTCTCCAAACCGATGCGATAGGTCAGCGCCTGTTCGGCCCGCTTGACTTCGCTAAGATCCAGAACGGTCAAGACAAAACCTTCTCGCTCGTCGTGATCGTTTAAAATCCCCGCAACCGTAATGAAAACCGGTAAGCCAAAGCCGCTCGACACATTCAATTCCATTTCGGCCGAAAAACCTTCGCCGTCTCGGTCGGCTTTATCGAATAGAGCTTGCAACTGCGGCATGAAATAAGCCGTGACCAGCAAACAATCACCTTTATTAAATAAGTGTTTATTACACTCGGGTTCGTGCGAATCGCACCCTAAAAGCGTTCTCAAACTCGGATTGCAAAAAATCACCCGGCAATCGCAATCCAATATCATAATCCCTTCGCCGGCCTGCTCTAGGGCTCGGTTTAATATTCTTCGACGCGCCTCTGTCTTGCGCAACTCGGTTACGTCTTCCAAAATATGAATCGCACTCTTGCTGCTTCTGTCCGCATGTATAATCCCGAAAGAGCGCGAAACGAATATATCGCCATTAGGTAGTTGCAATTCGTTTGCTTTAGCAAAACTAGCTTCCGGAAAATTACGGCATGCAGGCATCGGTTCATTCAGTTTCGGAAATAATTCGAAATAAATGCGTCCGATGACTTGTTTCAGCGTCATTCCCGCACGATCGCAATAAGCGGGGTTGGCTCTAACGATGCGCATCGCGGCATCGTGAATGAAGATAGGATCACCAATCGCATCGAAAGCATCGTTCCAGTCTTGGCTAATGAGTTCCAATTGTCGCCGGCTCTCTTCCAATTCGGCAGTTCTTTCCCTAACTCTAACCGCTAGATGATCGCGCGCATCGATCAATTCGCTTTCCGTTTTGCGCAGACGGCTATTCAGACGAATGAAATAAACAACAAAGAGACTTAATACCAGCGGCGTCAGTATCGACAATAACAACCAATGCCAATAATGACGCAAAAAATCATCAAAACCGATCCGGCCAATCTCTTCATACGGACTCAGTCGTAACTCGCGCAATAAATCGTGCACGGGTCGGTAATTATAAGCAACGGTCCAACCGGCAATTCCCGCTGCTTGAGCAGCGGAACTATCGATTGACATCAACATTAACGCCGAGGCAACTTCGAGACTCAAAGACTCGGAGGTATCGGCGAGTTTAGCAAATGGCCATTCAGGGTAAAGGCGAGTACTGCTTAAATAGCTGAAATTTTCATGCTGTATAGGGTTGATAACTTTCAGTTCTTTCAGATCGATCGCACCTTCTTTATGCATTTGCTCCAAAGTATCGCTACGCGCGGTCCCGGCATCGGCCGATCCATCTAAAACCGCACGGACGGTCGCATCATGGGTATTAAGAAAACTCAACCGAGTATGCTTCTCTGGCGTCACGCCCTGAGCCTGCATTTCACGCCAAGCTGCCAGATATCCGCCTAATGACGATTCGCTCACCGCAGCGAAACGCTTGCCTTTCAAGTCGGCAATTTGATTTATGTCTTCCCGATCCGCGCGCGTGAATATCACGCCGCTAAAAAATGTATTGCCGCGTCCGCCATTACGCTTACGCATTGTAGCGATACGCCCCGCGCCATAACGCGCCTCGAAATCGACATAGATTCCCGAGTTCACGAGAAAAAAATCGACTTTGCCCGAAGCGACAGCTTTATCGATTTCGTTAAAATCTAGCGGAACGATGGAAAAGTTTCGACTGGATATTTCACTCGCCAAATACTCGGCCGTCGGCAACCATTCGACCAAAGCGCGGTCCTTGCCCCGATTCGCCAATACGCCGATACGTACCGTATCGTCAGCAGCAACAGAAGCCGGTGTCAAGAGTAATATTGACGATAAAGACAAGATAATTAAGCGCAGCAGAAGCATATCGAACAATTTAATAGAGGAAGATTATTCTTAGGATTTTAAGAATGAAATACGAAGTCACCACCACCGGAACGGCTTAATTTCCTTGAGCATCATAGCAGATAAACCTTAAATAACGGTTCGGTTAAACAGTAAAAAATAATCGGTGATTCTTCTTGATGATTTATGCTCTGTAGGTAGCACTACCATTAAGTTAAGGATTTGGTCGTAAATAACTTCCCTATTTTATGGAAAGTTCGGTTGCTCGATTGACAGGTGTCGGCGGAAGGGAAAGCCGCCGTGAACCCATCCATGGGGCTTGACGGCAGCAATCCCTGCTGCCAACATCCTCGCTAGCCACACCCCATACCTTCATAAAGTCAACCATTTTTTGAGTATAAAGGGAGTAATTTCGCTAAAATACGAGCAAAATCGCAGTGTCGGGTGCGGTACTTATTTCATGTTCTCTCCTTATCCGATTTGACTTTTTTCGGTTTCGGTTTATAAATGGTCAGAAGAGAACGCTTTTTTGAGAGACTTTCTATTTTTTCAATTCTTTGTGATTATTTTGAGTGTTCGCATTTCAAATTTTGGTATTTTTACATGAAGAAGAAAGAGTATTAGGCGAATTTTAATTCCCGCAATATTCCGATTTTTCTAGGCGTCTAATTTCCACAATTTATAGATACGATCTATTAAATTCGTTAATTGAACCGTAAATCTCTATCGATAACCCTAACCCAAACTTAACATTTTGCAATTGTATGATACTGAATAATATGTAAAAATTTATTTTGATAGCACTACATTTGTTAACGCTGAGTTAATTGATAATTTTTGACTTATACCAAAATTTGATTCGCTAAGAGTTTATATCTCTTATTCGTTTTTACTTATTTTTTGAAGTTCGAGTAAAATCGATCAATAGAAAGGAATGCTTATATGCTTGAATGGTCGATTCTAATTTTTTTACTTTTTATTGTTTATATCATTATGAAAAAATCTAACACCACCACTGAAAAAACCAAATCCGAGACTGAGAAGACCGTGACACCCGAAGCGGTTAAAGAAACGCCAAAGAAAGCAAATCCTACCCGCCCGTCCTCTAAACAAGTTAAAGCCGCCACCGAAGAACCTAAAGCAACAATCGAACAACCGGTCACAACTGAAACCGCTAAAGTAACGCCAAAAAAAACCAGCACCGCCCGAGCTGGCACTAAAAAAACAAGCAGCCCTCCTCCAGCTCCGGTTGCCAAAACCCCGGAAATAAGCATACGTGAACGCGTCGGTTTAACTGCAGGTAACATTTGGCAATACTTGGACAAAAATGGCGAAACTTCCGTTGCAAGATTAATCAAAGAACTTCCTGAAGAAGAAAAAATTATCCATCGCAGCATCGGTTGGTTAGCCCAGGAAGATAAAATCAAACTCGACACCGTCAATCGAGTTGAAACCATCGCACTAAAATAATGAAGGGAATGAACCGTGTGGACTAATCTGCCTAATCTAATGTGGATTCAAGCAATCTGCAAATTACGTTCTTTAAATAAGCTAAACTAGCTACATATTGTTGCAGCCATAAATGAAACGTACTCACAAATTACTCCCATTTGATTGAAAAAAGTCAAACAAATAAAAGGTCTGGGGCGTGTCTATCAAGGACCGCTGTAAACCCGGCATCTAAATTCCATTGCTCATTGGCTATGATTAACTATCTGGGATAATTTAGGTGCTGGGTAAACCCATCCATGGGGGCTAGACTGCAAGCCCCCCCTATTCCCTACATCCTCGCTAGCTACAACCTCATACCTTCATAAAGTTAACCATTTTTTGAGTGTAAAGGGAGTAGAAGATAGTTAGTTACAACGTTTCTCAGTTTTATACCCGAAGATCAAAATTCGGCACTAAGGGCCCTAGCACCTAATTTATTTAAGAGTCAGTGAGCTATGAAATTACATGGACGTATTCACAGCGTCATTTGACGGTCACCCCGGTGCCGAATTTGTAAATACGATGGATATAAAAACCTCTACATTAACATTTCTTCGGCGCCCAAATTACAGGGTGATTTTTTGAAGGTTCGGCAGCCGGCTTGCCAAATCGCTTCACCGCCTCATAAACCCACCGTGCGCGTAGCTTATTCATACCGTCTTCGATACAAATGCGCTGTAATAATCTGTCGACAGGGTCTCTATGAGCGGCCATGCTCAATAAGCCATACCGCATTAGTTGATAAAGCGCATCATGTACCAACGAACCACGCATAATGTTTTTAGTATCGATAGCTGGACCCGACGCACCATCCCAAGCATAACCTGATCTAATCAGCAAATTACCAGAGGCATCAAGTTGAATAAACTGGATGTCTATTGCTTGATTGGGAGCAATGCCAATATTAGGTAACCTATAATCTTGTTTAAGTTGATATTTATAACCGCTACGGTAACCAATACAATTCATATCACACCTCACCCAAATGTAAAAACCTACCTCAATTTCCTCTTAACCTCCACCAAAACCTGCTTCCGTTGCGTAATTATTCCCCCCCTAGCATTGCCACGCAGAGCATAGGAACGAGAATGGCCGTGGAACTGAATATTCACATGCCAACTGCTCTTTTCAGGTTCAAATTTAGCTAAAGCCTATACACACACAACAATCTGAATGTGTATTTCCTAGGATACCTTTTAACTGCTTTTTCGTTTAGCCCCTATATAAAAGAACAAACCAAATGCCAGAACAGCAGGCAGCAAATTCCAGGTCACTAGCCACTTCCAATTAGGTATTTGGGTAACATACCCCCAAAAGCGGTCACTATTTGTTGTAGAGAATTCATTGGGAAGAAAGCACGCAGTATAAGTGTAAAAAGAGCTATCAAAAACATAGCACTTGGCTCTTTCTTTAGTGTAGGCCTCACTATGTCTTTTTTCGATACTGGAATCGCTGAAAACAGACTGGAGCACATGATAAACGGCTTTTAGTTTTTCGCTTATTTCGCCTGGGTTTTTATCGAATGTAAAAGTGTAGTTTTCACCAGTTTCTAAAACAGAATAACGATAAACCTCGCTCTGATATTCATAGATATATCCATCTTCGGCTGCGCGAGCTTCAGGGCAATAATTGGTTGCCCATATAAATATCAGATAACACAAAAAGACCATGACAGGAATCTTCCTTGGTTTGGCGAGCAATGACGAGACTGTTTGGAATTGAATTCGATACATCATCATGAAAAATTCCTCTTAGAATAAATCAGCAGTATGCACTTTTTTACCCGAATTGGTATGCATGAAATCGTCTGCAGCGCTTCCCTGGCCAGGGAAGCGGCTATTGAGCAAGCAGAACTTGCGATAGCTAAATAACCTCAATAAAAAAGCAGTTATCAGGTCGTGAGCCTGTTTTTTTACTCCCTTTATACTTAAAAAAGACTAACTTCATGAAGATATGGGGTGTGGCTAGCGAGGATGTCGGCAGGAGGGAACGCTGCCGTCAAGCCTACACGGACGTATTCACGGTTTCCTGTCAAGCGAGTTTCCGAACCCGCTACAAAACTCATAGCTCCAGGAAGTTATTTTTCACGAAATCCTGAACTTGTCAGAATTGAATCAAACACCCAGGTTTGTTTTATCCTTCTGGAAAGATTATGGCAGAATAAGCCGTAGAACTATTTTGAGAGAACCGATTAATGAACGATATTTACAGTCAAAAGCATCGGCAACTGCAAGACCTGCATGATACGCGCAATCTAGCCGACCGGGTACAGGAGCTGATCGTCGAAAATCAAATCAACGAACAACATCAGCCTTTCATCGAAAGCCGAGACTTTTTCTTCTTGACCTCGATCGACCACCGAGGCTATCCCACCTGTTCCTACAAAGGCGGCAATCCGGGTTTGGTTCGCGTTGTCGATCCTCAAACGTTAGCCTTCCCCAGTTATAACGGCAACGGCATGTTTCTGTCGATGGGTAATATTCAAGGCAATCCCAAGATTGGTATGTTGTTCATCGACTTTGAAACACCGCACCGTATCCGAGTACACGGCGAGGCATCGATTCAAGAAGGCGACTCATTGCTATCGGAATACCCGGGAGCAGACATGATCGTCAGAGTCAAAATCGGCGAGATATTTATCAACTGTCCACGCTATATCCACCGCATGCAGCGCATTGAAACGTCAAAATACGTCCCTCAATCCGGCAATGAAACACCCATTCCACAATGGAAACGCATCGATGCATTACAGGATGCGCTTCCCGCTTCAGAACAAGATCTTGCAGAAAAGCTAGGCGGCACCATTACGCCGGAAGAATACGCCGAGAAGGTGATAAAGGGAGAAGGATGATTTCAACATTAAAGAACCCTGTCATCATTATCTTCAAATCCTGCAGAAGGTTAAGGAGGCAGACCCTGAGGTATCCCCGCGAAACAGCCTAATAAAACAATTTGCTATGGCTGAAAATTGATAAATATATTGATTTTTTTCATCGTTCCTACGCTCTGCGTGGGAATGCATCCCAGGACGCTCTGCGTCCCTAGAGGTCGATAATCACGACAAGAGCAACGATACATTCTCTACAGTTTCTTAATCCGATTGCCCGCCGCAGTCGACGCAGAGCGCCTAAAGCGGCATTCCCACGCAGAGCATGGGAACGAGCGTTTTGTGGGGATACATCAGGGGCAGACCTTATATTTGACATAATAATGAATCCGGATGCGCTCAATGCCCACCAAAAAAGGAAGTGTCAAAGTTAAAGCTCCCTCTTCCTTTTTTGTCTTATCTCTCCGCATGCCGCGAATCGATGGCTAGGAAGAAGAAACCTCGGCAAGTACTTTCCGGGGACGATCGATATTGCCGAAAATAAGGAAAGCTACGATTTAACACGCTGTAAAAAATAGCTTGCACTTTTAAAGTTCTGTCTCGCAATACCAAAACATTGCGCTATCCCTAGCACTAACCCTTGCTTCATTGCGGAGTCTCGCCCTCCCCAGCCTGCAACACATAAATAGTCGCCCCAATCACTGCGGCCGGCGCGACGATGATATTTATTATCGGCAAGGTTAAACCTAACATCGTGACGCCACCGAAGCTCATCGAACCTAGACGAATGCTTTTGAGTATTTTACGTTGCTCAGAAAATAACAAACCGGCATTCTCCAATGGATAAGCCATGTATTCCAATGCCGCACCCCAAGCCCCAAACAAACCCCATAAAAAAGGCGCCGCGATATTGATGCCGGGAATGATCGATACAATTAATAACGGCAATGCCCTGCTACCCAAATAACCGAAGCGCTTGAATTCGGCCAGGATGATTTTGTTGATGGAGTGCTCGCCAATCTCAAGCTTTCGGCCCGTAAAGAGTTCCGCCGATTTTGCCGACAATGTGCCGTAAAAGGGCGCCGCAATCACATTCGCCACAATAGTAAACGTGAAAAAACCGGCGATAAAAAAACTAAGAAAAAACAGCGGCCACAAAACCCAGCTTAACCATGACAACCAGTCCGGGATAAAATATGCTATAAGGTCGGCCACATAATAATAACCGAGTACCAACACCGCGCTATAAAGGACGAGATTGATCAAAACCGGAATCACGATAAATTTTCGCAACTCCGGCTTAAGCGCCCAACGCAGGCCACGAAAGAAACAACTCACCGCCCACGCCGGATTATTGCCTTTTTTTGAAAACTTCATTATTTCAGTCCCCCCATACCATTTTCCGATGGATTCAATACCACGCCGCGTTCGGTCACGATCGCCGCAATCAATTCGGCCGGCGTCACATCAAACACCGGGTTCCAAGCGCTGACCAAGGATTCCTGATTATAACTATCCGGTAACAACTCATTCGATGCACGCTGTTCGATTTCAATACCGCTACCATCGGCAAGATTCCAATCGATCGTCGAAAATGGAGCAGCTACCATTAACTTTATGCCATGTTGTTTTGCCAACACCGCCAGCGAATAGGTGCCGATCTTGTTTGCGGTATCCCCATTTGCGGCGATTCGATCGGCACCGACGACAATCCAATCGACCGCGCCCGACTTCATTAACCAGGCGGCCGCCGAATCGGCTATCAAAGTCGCTGCAATGCCATCTTGAGCCAATTCCCAAACGGTTAGTCGGGCACCTTGTAACCAAGGGCGAGTTTCTCCTGCAAAAACCTTATTTAAGCCTCGCCGGCAGGCGCTCCGAATCACGCCGAGCGCGGTACCATAACCGCCTGTCGCCAAGGCGCCGGCATTACAATGCGTCAAAACGCCTTTAGTTCCACCGATAATGTCGGCGCCTAACTCGCCGATTCGATGATTCGCGGCAATATCGGCCTGATGGATTTCTAGGGCCAAGGCTTGTGTTGCCGCCACCGGATCTTCCGGGTGGGAATTTAAAAGCGCTTTCATCCGGTCCAAGGCCCAAAATAAATTGACCGCGGTCGGGCGCGATGCCGCCAGCCTTTCGATATCAGTAAACACTTTATCAGACCAATTTACAGAACGATCGTGATAATGCTGCTTCACCGATAACGCCACACCGTAAGCCGCCGCAATACCAATAGCGGGCGCTCCGCGCACACACATCGTTTTGATCGCTTCAGCGACTCCCAGCGCATCTCGGTAGTCTTCATAAACGATTGTTTTAGGAAGCAGCCTTTGATCCAGGACTTTTAACGAATCGCCTGTCCATTGCAGGGCTTGTACCGCTAATTGTTTGGGTTCAGTCATTGTTTATCGAATAGGTCGGAAAAAAAGTTATAATTCGGTTTTATCTTGCGATGCATGCTGTCGGCACACATTGCACGCAGGCTATTAATTTAATTTGGAAACCGTTCATGAAAGTCGATATTGCTATCAATGCCCGCTGGATTATACCCGTTGAGCCGGCATCCGTAACCTACGAGCATCATACGTTGATTATCGACAAAGGTCGTATCGTCGACCTATTGCCGACAACGGAAGCCTCGCAAAAATACCGGCCCGATTCGGTGGAGAATCTCGACCGACACGCCCTTATTCCCGGTCTGATCAACTGCCACACTCATGCCGCGATGACCCTATTGCGCGGCATTGCCGACGATTTACATTTAATGGACTGGCTGCAAAATCATATCTGGCCGCTCGAACACCAGTGGGTCGGCGAGGCTTTCGTCCGGGACGGCACTGATCTTGCGATCGCCGAAATGATACGCGGCGGCACGACCTGTTTTAACGATATGTATTTTTTCCCGGAAATCACCGCGCAGCAGGCGATACATCACGGCATACGCGCCGGCATCGGCATGATTCTAATCGACTTTCCGTCCGCCTGGGCCGAGAATGCCGACCGTTATATCGAAAAAGGCCTGGAACTGCACGACCGTCTCCGCCACGAGCCATTGATCAAAACACCGTTTGCGCCGCATGCGCCTTACACGGTCTCGGATGAACCTTTACAGAAAGTCAGAACTTTCGCAGACGAACTCGATGTGCCGGTACACATGCATGTTCACGAAACCCGGCACGAAGTCGATGAGGCCTATGAAAAAAACGGTAAACGTCCAATCGAAAGATTGAACGATCTTGGCCTGATCAATCCCTCGTTTATCGCCGTGCATATGACGCAATTAACTGACAGTGAAATCGAGCTGTTTGCCCAGTCAGGAGCGCATATCGTTCATTGCCCGGAATCCAATTTGAAACTAGCTAGCGGCTTTTGCCCGGTCGCGAAATGCCTCGATGCAGGAATCAATGTCGCGCTGGGTACAGACGGGGCCGCCAGCAATAACGACTTGGATATGCTCGGCGAAATGCGGAGCGCCGCGCTGCTAGGGAAAGCCGTCGCGAACGACGCATCAGCGATACCGGCCATGACCGCGCTTAAAATGGCAACGATCAACGGCGCCAAAGCCTTGGGCCTCGACGACGAAATCGGATCGTTGGCTATCGGAAAATCGGCCGATATCGCGGCGATCGATTTGAGCGGCATCGAAACCCAACCTTTATATTGTCCGGTCTCACAAATCGTTTACGCGGCAAGCCGACAAAACGTTACCGACGTTTGGGTAAACGGCAAACGCTTATTGAAACAACGGCGCCTGACAACACTTGATCTTGCCGAATTAAGGGTCAAAATCGACGCATGGCGGCAGCGTTTATTTCAATAACTAATACTGACCTCTAATCCGCCGCTAGCAATAACCCAGTAATATAGTATACAATTATTCAACCTAAACGGTTCACTATCATGACAGTTACAGACAACGTACATCTTCACGAAATCAATAAATTCGGCTCGCTCGCGGAACGCTGGTGGGATACTACCGGCGAGTTCAAAACTTTACACGATATCAACCCGCTACGAATCCGTTTCATTCAAGAGCATGCGGAGATTAACGGCAAACGTATCGTGGATGTCGGTTGCGGCGGCGGAATACTTTCCGAAGGACTGGCTAAAAACGGCGCCGATGTGCTCGGCATCGACTTGAGCGAGGAATTGATCGATATCGCCGATCTGCACGGACTGGAGTCGGGCGTCAACGCGCATTACCGCAAAATTAGCGCCGAAGCCTTGGCCGATGAACAACCCGAAGGTTTCGACCATGTAACTTGCATGGAAATGCTCGAGCACGTTCCCGACCCGGCATCTATCGTCAGAGCCTGTGCGAAACTGGTTAAGCCCGGCGGCACGGTATTTTTCTCGACGCTGAACCGTAAGCCGAAAGCCTATTTATTGGCCATCGTTGCAGCGGAGTATGTATTGAGAATGCTGCCTAAAGGAACACACGATTTCAAAACCTTTATTAAACCTTCTGAGTTGAGCCGCTGGGCACGCGAAACCGGGCTTGAACTACAAAGCATGGCCGGTATTGAATACAATCCTCTGACCAAACGCTTCAGTCTCGGCAAGGACATCGACGTTAATTATCTTGCCGCTTTCAAACGAAAAAACTGACTATGGTCTGCGATTTTAAACTTTCTTGCGTGCTATTCGATCTCGACGGAACACTCGTCGATACCGCACCAGACCTAATTGCCTGCTTGAATCATGCTTTGCTTGAACACGGCTTTGCGAATGCCCCAAAAGAATCGGTTAAGCCCTATATCTCATATGGCGCTGCGGCGATGGTTAAAGCCAGCATTAGCGATACCGTCAGTGATGACATTCGGCAGGCGATTCTAAAAACAATGCTCGACCGATATCAACACAATATCGCCGAATTCACGGTTTTTTTCGACGGCATGCCTCAACTACTCGAAACCATTGAATCACAAGGTCTTAAATGGGGGGTCGTGACCAATAAACTTAAACGCTACACCGATCCGTTGATGCAAGCGCTCGATCTGACGCGACGAGCAGCCTGTATCATTAGCGGCGATAGCACCGGCAACAGCAAGCCGCATCCCGAACCGATGCTAGAAGGCTGTCGACTGGCCGAAGTAACGCCACACGAATGCGTTTATATCGGCGACGCGAGCCACGACATCGAAGCCGGAAGAAATGTCGGCATGAAAACCCTGGCGGCCTTATACGGCTATCTTAAACCGGACGATGTTCCCGAGAACTGGGGCGCCGATGCCCTGATCGATCATCCCCGCCAAATCGATTCATGGATAAGGTCAACATTATGCAATTAACAGGAAAGGTTATTCTGATTACCGGCGCGGGCGGCGGTCTTGGCGGTACGGCTGCTTTGGCTCTCGCTAAACAAGGCGCACAGGTTATTTTACTGGACAAAATCATCGCTAAACTCGAAGCGGTTTACGACAAGATTGTCGCGGCCGGCGCACCTGAACCGATCATGTACCCTTTTGATTTGGCCGGCGCAAACGAAAACGATTACCAGGAACTCGCCGAACGGATCGAAGCAAAATACGGCTCGCTGGACGGCTTGCTGCATTCGGCTGTCGAATTCAGTGCATTCGAGCCTTTAGTCTTGCATAAAACCAAGGACTGGGGGCATTCGTTGAATGTTAATCTGAATGCGCCCTTTATATTATGTAAAGTCTTGTTACCGGTCATGCAAAAAAGCGATTTCGCTTCTATCGTATTCACGTCGGATTCCAAGGCGAGAACCGGCCAAGCCTATTCGGCGTCTTACGGCGTATCGAAAATCGCGCTGGAAGGCTTGGCTAAGATAGTGGCGGAAGAGCTGGAGTCGGAAGGAAAAATCAGGGTTAATACCTTGATTCCGGGACCTATCGATTCGCCATTTCGAAAAAAAGCATACCCGGCTGAGGATAAAAGCCTGCTACCGGCAATGTCCTCATTAAATGAGATTTATACCTATCTTTTCAGCGCCGACAGTATCGGTCTAACCGGTCGCATCATCGACGCGCAAACCTTTAAGCAACAACCAACGAATTAGCATGGCTGAAAGAGAAAGCATCGTTTTAACGCGGGATGTCAATATCGTCACGATTCCCGACGGCAATAACGGCACCTTAAGTAAAGGCACCGTCGTCACGATCCATCAATCGCTCGGTAACAACTACACGGTTGTCACCGATTACGGACACATGGTACGCATCAACAGCGCCGATGCCGACGCCTTGGGCAAAGAGCCTCACGAGCTCCACACCTTAGTCCGCGACACGGATCCTGACGCAGTCGAAAAAAACTGTTGGGAGGTCATGAAAACGGTCTATGACCCGGAGATCCCCGTCAACATCGTCGATTTGGGACTGGTTTATAACTGCGTGGTCACACCTACCGGGGAAGGCAAAAACAGGGTCGACATTCAAATGACGTTGACCGCACCCGGTTGCGGCATGGGCCCCGTCATCCAAAGTGATGTCGAAAAAGCGATACGTGCGCTACCCGGCGTCGATAGCGTTAATGTTGAAGTAGTGCTGGACCCGCCCTGGTCGAGACACATGATGTCGGAAGTCGCCCAGGTGCAACTCGGCTTGTTTTGAGCGGAATTATTATACCCATCGCAGATCAAGATTCGGCACCGGGATGTCCGTCAAAGGCCCAGCACCTAAATAAGCTATGGTTTTGAATCATTGCCAAAGACCTATGAAATTTAGGTGCTGGATGAACGACGGACCTCGATAGACTCATCCCATGCCTTTTATTCTTAGAATTCGGTATAAATAACTTCCCTATTTTTAATGCACGGTAAGCAGGTTCGGTTGCTCGATTGACAGGTGTCGGCGGCAGGGAAAGCCGCCGTCAAGCCTACACGGACGTATTCATGGCGTCCTGTCAAGCGAGTTACCGAACCCGCTACAATACTCATAGCCCCAGGAAATTATTTTTCACGATTCTCGCGCAGAGGCGCTGCGCGAGGCACTTTAAGTCATTCGCCGACGATAAACTGACCGAAGGCCCGGCTGCCCTCGCCTGTTTCGATCGTATCGATCACTTCAAGACTCAGCGCATCAATGACCGATACATTGTCATCGAACCAATTCGCGACATAGACGAAGCGACCTCCTGGCAGCGTGTCTATACCTTCGGGTTTATCGCCAACACTGATTACGGCCTTTTCTTGTAACGTTTCAGTATCGATCACCGATACGGTGCCGTCGTCCTGATTGGTCACGAACAACAAGCTATCGTTTTGCGTCAGCGAAGCGGCATAAGGCAGCATCTTGACCTTGACAGTGCCGATTCTTTTCAGATGATCGCGACTCAAGACCGTCACATCGTCACTCTCGACGTTCGCGACATAGATCTTCTCGCCTCGGCTATCGATCGTTAAACCGAACGGATGTTCGCCGACCTTGGTCGTGTTGCGGATTCGCAGCGTTTCCAGGTCTATCTGAGACACCGAATTATCGAGCCGGTTCGCGACATAGAGCCATCGGTTGTCGGGGCTTACCGCAAGACCGGACGGCGATTGTCCAACCGGAATCGTTTTCTTAACTTGCAGGCTTTCGGCATCGACTACCGATACGATGTTTTTGTACCAGTCGGCGATGTAGATCGTCTTGCCGGTCCGGTCCGTCGTGATGCCCAATGCGCCCGCACTGACCGGAACCTGAGCGATCAGCTTGTTGTTGGCAGTATCGATCACGGCTAGTTCGCCCGATTCCGGCGTCGTGACATAGACACGGCTACCGTCCGGCGCAACTGCGATCCCTGCCGGTTTGCCGGGTACCGCGATCGTTTCGATAACCGTATTCGACGCAGTGTCAATAACCGATACGCTATCGCCGAGTTGATTGGTGATATAGGCGCGTGGCGCGGCGGCGGCCAATGGCAGGGATAAAAAAAACGCGGCGGCCAAAGCCGCCGCGTTTTTGACATGCGTTAAAAACACTGCAAACAACCTTATTTTTCGGCTAAGGCTTTCAGGTTTTCCAAACCTTCTTTAAAAATAGCGTTAACGGCAGTGTTGGCCGCTTCTTCGTTCATTTCAGCCGGCGGGTTGTTGTTCATGTATGCGCGGTAGTAACCGGCTTTCCAGATGACCTGCGTTTTATCGCCTTTGGCCTTGACGTCGATGCTGGCAGCATAGTTACTGACCGGCAATACCGGCACCTCTTCGTCTTGGCCGGAATGCGTTATGGTTTTTGCAGCACTCATATCTTTGATTTTATAAGCATAACTCATCTTTTTATCGTCATGTTTTTTCAATTCTTCTTTAATCGTGCCCCCGTCTTTTAGCGTTAAAACACGGGTTGCGCCTTTTTTGTTGCCGCCCTCACCGGTTGTGCTGGCCACTGCCGGCAACCATGACATATCGTCGAAATTTTTAATCAACGCCCAGACTTTATCAGCCGATGCATTAATGGTGATATCCTGCTTTACTTTCTGACGCACCGGACCATGAGCATGGGCACCGGCTGCAAACAAAAACAAAGCTGAAACTAAGAGCGTGAATTTTTTCATTATTGACTTCCTATTGCGGAAAAGTGAAAAGATAGTCGGCTATTATATGCCAAAACACCGATCGCTAAAAACGAGTCGTGGGTTAATTCTGCAAAAAAGCACCTGAATTTTTCCTGAATTCATGCGCCAAGGATTTGTTCATAAACTTATAAAAAGTATATTCTGTCCACGAAAACCACGAAAATATTCAATTAACTATACGTTCCAAGCCGCTCACCCAATGAGGGCTTAAAAAGATTTATGGAACCGCATGAATACTTTACTGTGAAAGTTCGTAGATTTGGACACTTTATCTAATTTTTCGATATACAAAACTCTGTGCTGGCAATACCGGTTCCAGAGAGGGTGCGGTTGCTCGATCGACAGGCGTCGGCGTCAGGGAGCCGCCGTCGAGCCTACATGGACGTATTCACGGCGTCCTGTCGGGCGAGTGACCGCACCCTCCGCCACCAAGAGAACTTTCATTTGCCGGGGCGATGGTTAGGCCTTCATGAACGTTAGTGTATTTCTTGGAGCGAATGCCGAATTAAGGATAAATAATTTCTATATTGTGGGGGCAGCAGTGACCCGCTACAAAGCCATAACTCCGAAAAATGATTTGTTACGAAATCCTAAACAAAAGCATTCACTGCCGACAAATCTTTTTTGATGTCCTCGATGTTTTCGAGACCGACCGAAATACGCACCAAACCATCCTTGATTCCCGCAGCGTCCCGCGCCTCCGGCGTCAGGCGCCCGTGTGTGGTGGTCGCAGGATGAGTGATAGTGCTTTTGACATCGCCGAGATTTGCCGTAATCGATATCATGCGCGTCGAATCGATTAAATTCCAGGCCGGCTCTTTGCCGCCCTTCAATTCAAAACTCACGATGCCGCCGAATCCGGTTTGCTGACGCTTTGCCAACTCATGTTGCGGATGCGATGCCAGCCCTGGATAATGAACCCTTTCAACTCCCGGTTGCCTTTCCAACCAACGGGCTAAATCCAAAGCATTGGCGCAATGTTTTTCCATGCGCAGCGCTAGCGTTTCGAGCCCCGACAGAAAAGCCCAGGCATTAAAAGGACTCATCGAAGCGCCGCCTGTGCGCAAATAAGGATAGATGGCCTTTTCTATGATTTCATCGGAAGCGACAACAGCGCCGCCGACACAGCGACCGTGGCCGTCGATATATTTGGTCGCCGAATGGACGATAATATCGGCACCCAATTCGAGCGGTTTTTGCAGTGCCGGCGTACAGAAACAATTGTCGACAATGAGCAAGCAATCATGCCGATGCGCCAAGTCGGCAAGCGCTTGAATATCGGCGATTTCAGTCAACGGATTAGACGGCGTCTCCAAAAACAAAAAACGGGTATTCGGTTTGATCGCCGCTTCCCAAGCGGCCAAATCGGTTAAGGCGACAAAATCACTCTCTACCCCGAACTTGGCAAAATAATTTTGAAACATCAACACAGTATTGCCGAATACACCCCGCGAAACCACCACATGATCGCCCGATTTCAGCAAACCCATGCCTACCGCCATGATCGCGGCCATGCCCGACGCAAAAGCCAAACACCGCTCACCGTTTTCCATCCTGGCCAATCTTTCTTGAAATGTATTGACAGTCGGATTGGTAAAGCGGGAGTAGATATTACCGGGAATTTGGCCGGTAAACTTCAATGAGGCTTCTTCCGCGCTGTCAAACACATAACTGGACGTGATGAATATCGGAATGCTATGTTCTGCTTCGCCCGTGCGCCGATGCCCCGCTCTAATGGCCTGAGTTTCGAGCGAATAATCGTTCCAATCGGTATCTTTCATGTTGCTCCTATTCTAACCGGCGAGACGTTTTTTTATATGTTTCAAGCATAAACTTTGCTCAGTCTGAATTCTGCATTTCTATGATAAAATTTTCCGAATTTCTTTTTGCCTGAGCATCATCGTTACGCAAGGCTTGAACATTCTCCAAATAGGCATCGTCGATATCGCCGGTAATATATTCGCGGCTGAAGCACGATGTATCGAAATGCTGAATATCCCTATTACCTTTCCTTACCGCCTCGATCAAATCTTCAAGATCCTGATAAATTAAACGATCCGCACCGATTGCTTCGCAAACTTCATCTTCTGTCCGACCGTGCGCAATTAATTCTTCGACCACCGGCATATCGATACCGTAAACATTAGGATATCTGACCGGCGGCGCTGCCGATGCAAAATAAACTTTTTTAGCCCCGGCTTCACGGGCCATTTGTATGATTTGCTCCGAAGTCGTTCCTCTGACGACGGAATCGTCGATTAGCAGAACATTTTTTCCGTCGAATTCCAAATCGATTGCATTGAGCTTTTGCTTAACCGATTTTTTGCGCTTTTGTTGCCCCGGCATGATGAACGTCCGTCCGATATAACGGTTTTTGATAAAACCTTCTCGGTATTTGACACGAAGCTTGTTAGCCAACTGCAATGCCGCGGTTCGACTGGTATCGGGAATCGGAATCACCACATCGATATCGTGATCCGGCCAAATCCGCATAATTTTTTCGGCCAATTTTTCACCCATTCTCAAGCGGGCCTTATAAACTTGGATATCATCGATGATCGAATCGGGACGGGCAAAATAGACATATTCGAACATACAAGGACAATGATCGACGAAATCGGAACATTGCTTGGTATGCAAGGCACCCGATTCCTCGATGAACACAGCCTCTCCGGGATCGATATCCCGAATCAGATCAAAGCCCAAGACATCCAGCGCGACGCTTTCGGAAGCGATCATAAATTCGCTGCCTTTATCGGTTTTTCTTTCGCCGAATACGATAGGCCGAATACCATGCGGGTCGCGAAAGCCTAAAATACCGAAGCCAGCTATCATTACGACGACCGCATAAGCGCCGCGAACACGTTGATGAACTCTGGAAACCGCGGTAAACACATCGTCCACAGTCAATTTTAACTTACGCAGTTGCTGCAACTCATGCGCAAACACATTGAGCAACACTTCGGAGTCGGAGTCGGTATTGATATGACGTTGATCTTCGATGAATAAAACGTGCTTCAACGCTTCGGTGTTGGTTAAATTGCCGTTATGCGCCAGCGTCAAGCCGAACGGCGAATTCACATAAAAAGGCTGCGCTTCGGCCGAGCTCGTGCATCCGGCGGTCGGATAGCGCACATGACCGATACCCATATTACCCTTGAGCTTCAGCATTTGACTATTAGTAAAAACATCCCTAACCAAGCCGTTATCCTTACGTAAATGCAAACGTCCGTTTTCACAGGTCACGATGCCGCTCGCATCCTGCCCCCTATGCTGCAATACGGTCAACGCATCATACAGCTCTTGATTAACGTTGTTATGAGCAACAATACCGGCAATACCACACATGCTTTAAACCTAGAATTTTAATCAACGATAATTAACATAGCTCATCACGTCTGACGGGATATGATCCCGTAACCAAACGGCAAGCGATTGAAAAGGCGGAATCAAAGTCGACTCTTTCCACCAAGCATCCTCCGGAAGCGGCGTCAAACCGGCCAACATGATGCAAACCGTGACGACCAATAAGCCGCGAGCGATACCGAAAATCATTCCGGCGAAACGATCCGACCCGGTCAATCCGGTTTGCTTGACCAATTTTCGTAACATTAAATTGATCAATGCACCGAAGATTAGCACCGAAAAAAACAATGCCGCAAAGGCTGCGGCAATACGTGCCGAAGGCACGCTAAAAACCGGCTCTAAAAGCGCGGAAAACTCCCGACTAAACGTTAACCCGAGCCAAACCGCGACGACCCACAATACCAGCGAGAATGCTTCTTCGATAAAGCCTCTAAATAAACCGATCACCAAAGAAATGGAGATCAACCCCAAAATGGCATAATCGACCCAAATCATATCCGCATCTCCTATAAAGCTCATTCGGAAACCAGAAAACCTTTGAGACTGTGTTGGCTATCCAATTGCATTAGTTGGGTTTCAGCCCGTTTTTTATCGAGTTCGGGACCGACACGAAGACGATACGCCTTACCTTGCGCAGTATCGACTTCGGTAACAGCAGCAGGAAAACCTTTTGCGCGCAGTTTATCACGGAGTGAATCGGCATTTTCCTGTTTACTGAAACTTCCTAATTGTATATACCACTTTACCATGCCTGTGTTTGCAGCCGGCCCGCTCTGTTGAGGCGCCGATTGACTTACTTGAGCAGGCGCTGACGGTTCGATGGCCTTGGGCTTATTGACCGACAATAATAGGCTCTTGAGGTTATTATCGGCATCTAGTCGCGTTTTAAGCGCCTGGGCTTTGCTTTTATCGGTTTCAGGCCCCACCAAGACCCGATAGGATTTTCCGCCTCGGATATCGATCTCCTCGACCGCAGCGGGAAAACCTTGAGAACGCAATTTATCGCGCAATGCGAATGCATTATCTTTCTTACTAAAACTGCCCGGCTGTATATACCACGTCACGAGTTCCGCAATCGGCAATGTCTCCGCCGACTCCGTTTTCGGAACCCTGACTTCGGAAACCGGAGCATTCTCAACTATCTCGGTCGGCTTATCCGTTTCCGTCAAAGAGGACGGCAATTTTTTCTTATCAATAGGTTTAAGCTCAGACCCGTCATCGACAGGCCCAATGTATTCGAGCTCTTCAGGAGTCAAACCCTCTACTTCATCGGCATCAGGCTCGGGTTCGTCAACCGACTCTTCGGCCCACTGAGGCCGACTGCTGTCCGGAAGACGCTCGGCAGTCATGGCGAATTCTTGCGCTGGCGGCTCAGGCAAGGCTAATTCGTTGACCAATTGACCGCTCTCCTCAATCGGATCGTCAAACAGCATCGGTACAAAAATAGCGGCCAACGCGGTGATGACAACCGCGCCGATCAATCTTTGTTTTAATTCCTGATCCATCGATAACCTCTAAGCTAAACCAGCTAAGGAACGAGCATGAAATAACTTCGACAACTGTTGAAAGGGGAGTCGGCGGCTCGATTGACATTTATCGGCGCCCGGGATAGCCGCCGTCAAGCCGACATGGAGGTATTCACGGCGTACACTCAAGCGAATCACCGAACCGCCGCAAAACCAAGTATTTGTAGAATTTATTTTGTGCATATTCCTAAATATTCAGATACTAAAAAGAAAGAACCGAAAACCAGTAATAAATCGTTTTTTCCGGCTTTAGTCTTGGCACTATCCAATGCGTCTTGCAATCCGGAAAAACCGAAATCAACACCCGTAATTTTGCACTGTTCAAAATAATCTTGCATCATTGCCTCGGAAGCGCACCGAGGATTGTCTTTTAACGGCACAAAATACCATTGATGAACCAATGGCTTCATGATACTGATAACGCCAGGAATATCCTTATCCTTCATCATCGTAAAAACGGCATGAATGCGTTTGTCGGAAAAGTTATCGCTCAAATAGTCGACCAAGGTCTGAACGGCTTGCGGATTATGCCCGACATCGAGTAGGACAGGTATCTCGTCATGAATGAATTGAAAACGTCCGGTTAGTTCAACGGATTCGATGCCCTGCCTTATCGAATCCACACTAATCGGCAGTCGTGAAGACATTTGGGTCACAGCCATTACCACAGCAGCCGCATTTCGATATTGATGCTCGCCTTTGAGATTAGGTTCCGGCAATTCTTCGATCTGCCGATCGGGTGTATACCATATCCAACCTTTCGGCTGCTTCCGATAAGCGAAATCGCACCCGATAAAAAAAGCCGGGGCCTCGATTTCGTTTGCATAGTCGTATATCGAGTCAGGTGATTCAGGATCGCTGATAATCGCAGGAACCTGCTTTCTAAAAATACCGGCCTTTTCACGACCAATCAGCTCGCGCGTTTCGCCGAGCCAATCGGCATGATCGATCCCGATGCTGGAAATAATAGAAACGTCGGGGTCCACAATATTGACGGCATCAAGACGCCCGCCCAAACCTACCTCCAACAACTGCACATCGAGATTGGCCCTGGAAAAAATATCGAGCGCGGCCAAGGTTCCGAATTCAAAGTAACTCAACGATATACCCTCACGAACCGATTCAATACGCTCGAAAGCCGAACAGATCAAATCGTCGCTAACCGGATTGCCGTTAATTTTTATACGTTCGTTATAACTTAGAATATGCGGAGAAGTATATGTTCCGACTCGATAACCTTGAGCCCGATAAATAAATTCTAAGAAAGCCACGCATGAACCTTTACCATTGGTTCCTGCTACTGTGATCGTCGGCGGCTTATTGTAATCCGGTTGCAATGATCGGAATACGCTCTGTACTCTCTCCAATCCTAGATCGATCGTTTGCGGATGCAATCCTTCCTGCCACCTAAGCCAGCCCTCGAGCGTATCGAAATGCTTCATCTCAGACAAATTGTGGGTTCCACGAAAACATAAAAAAGCACGAAAGCGTCAACGAGATAGAAAATCGTGGATTGTCCCATCCAATAACTGCAGACTTAAGCCCTATTGCGGACCGATTATTGTTGTGTTTCTCATGACTTAAACGCAACAGTAGGATCATTCGGCCATTTATAATTGTACTGAATCCTGAACGGCAGGCAAAGGCTCGGATTCGGCCAAGATAATAGGCTCGTCTACATTCGGGCTTATTTTCGTTTCCATCCGCGAAGCCATCAAAATCGCCAGCATTGCAGCAATTTTATCGCGCATTTCACGCCTATCGATAATCATGTCGATAGCGCCGTGCTCTTGCAGAAACTCGCTACGTTGAAAACCTTCCGGCAATTTTTCTCGAACGGTTTGCTCGATGACGCGAGGTCCTGCAAAACCGATTAAGGCATTCGGCTCGGCGACATTAATATCGCCAAGCATCGCCAAACTTGCGGAAACACCGCCCATCGTCGGGTCGGTCATACAAGAAATAAACGGCAATCCCGCTTCCGACAACCGTGTCAAGGCCGCGCTGGTTTTCGCCATTTGAAACAATGAAAACAACGATTCCTGCATGCGAGCGCCGCCGCTGGCGGTAAAAACAATGAACGGCGCACCCATTTCGAGGCTCTGATTCACGCCTCGCACGAAACGCTCACCGACCACCGACCCCATCGAACCGCCCATAAAACTGAAATCGAACGCAGCGGCTACGATATCTTTATTTTTTAGCTTACCCTTAATCACTACGAGGGCATCGCTTTCCTTGGTCTGTTTTTGCGCTTGGCTTATACGGTCTTTATAGCGTTTGGAATCCTTGAATCTAAGCGGGTCGGTCGGTTTGATATGTTGACCGATTTCATCTTGATCCTGCTCATCGAGAAATAATTCCAACCGTACTCTTGCCGATATCCGCATGTGATGATTGCATTTAGGGCACACACTGGAATTTCGTTCCAATTCGTTGTTATAGAGAATCGCGTTGCAACTCGGACACTTGGTCCATAAGCCCTCGGGCACAGCGCCTTTTTTCTTGTTAGTCCCGTCTGTTCTGATTGTTGAGGGGACCAGTTTTTCAAACCAACTCATATTTTAAACTCCGAATTCGCTCATGTGATCGACGACTTATTCATCCATTGCGGCGCGCATGGCTTTAAGTAAATCGACTATTTCGGAACAAGCCTGCTCCGGATTATCCAAATTCGCTTCGATTTTACTGATTAAGGCACTACCGACAACGACACCATCACCTAAATGAGCCACTGTCTTTGCCGTTTCGGCATCCTTGACACCGAAGCCGATACCGATCGGCAATTGAGTATTCGCACGGATTAACTTCAGCCTTTCCTTGACATCGGCGGTGTTCAAGTGCCCTGCACCGGTCACACCTTTGAGTGAAACGTAGTAAATATAGCCACTGCCCGCCGCATCCATTTTACGAATGCGTTCTTCATTACTATTGGGCGCCAACAAAAAAACCGGATCGATACTGCGTTCTTTCAGCAGCGAAACACAGAAATCGGCCTCCTCAGGCGGCAAATCAACCGTCAGCACACCATCGATTTCGACGCGTTGCGCCGCATTGGCAAAATCTTCGTAACCCATTGCCTCGATCGGATTTAAATACCCCATCAACACGACCGGCGTTTGGTCATCCTTTCTTCTGAATTCGGCGACTATATTGAGTACTTTTCTTAAACTCATTTTATGCGCCAAGGCGCGTTCACTGGCTTTCTGAATGACCGGTCCGTCCGCCATCGGATCGGAAAACGGTACGCCAAGCTCAATAATATCAACGCCCGCTTCCACCATCGCATGCATCATCGGCACGGTAAAATTCGGATGCGGATCACCGGCCGTCAAAAATGGAATTAAAGCCTTACGGCCTGATTTGGAAAGCTCTTCGAATTTTGCGGCTAAACGGCTCACAGTTCTATTCCCTCGCGTTGCGCCAAGGTCATGATATCTTTATCGCCACGACCGGAAAGATTGATAATAATAATGCTGTCTTTGGGCATGGTCGGCGCCAGCTTTGTCGTATAGGCAATCGCATGACTCGATTCCAGCGCAGGGATAATGCCTTCCATTTCGGTTAAATCATGAAAACCCTTCAAGGCTTCATCATCGGTTATGTTGACATATTCGGCGCGCCCGCTGTCTTTCAACCAAGCATGCTCGGGTCCGACGCCGGGATAATCCAAGCCGGCCGAGATTGAATGCGTTTCGATGATTTCACCATCATCATCCTCGATCAAATAAGTCCGATTGCCGTGTAAAACTCCCGGACGTCCCGCACAAAGCGGAGCAGAATGACGTCCTGTTTCGACGCCGTCTCCGGCCGCTTCGACGCCGTACATTTTGACCGACGCATCGTCGATAAAAGGATAAAACAAACCGATCGCGTTCGACCCGCCCCCGACACAAGCGACCAGCGCATCGGGCAACCGCCCGGTCATGGTCAAACATTGTTCTTTGGCTTCACGGCCGATCACGGTTTGAAAATCGCGCACCATCGCAGGATAAGGATGAGGCCCTGCTACCGTTCCAATGATGTAGAATGTATTATCGACATTGGTAACCCAATCACGGAGCGCTTCGTTTAACGCGTCTTTCAGAGTCTTCGAACCCGATTCGACCGCAACGACTTTTGCGCCAAGCAGTTTCATTCGGTAAACATTCAAGGACTGTCGCGCGACATCGACCGCCCCCATATAAACAACGCACTCGAGTCCCAATCTGGCAGCAACCGTAGCCGTAGCTACACCATGTTGACCCGCGCCGGTTTCAGCGATGATCCGGGTTTTTCCCATGCGCTTAGCCAATAACGCCTGTCCGATCGTATTATTAACTTTATGCGCGCCGGTATGATTGAGGTCTTCTCGTTTCAAATAAAGCTGTGCACCGCCTAAATGCCGACTCCAGCGTTCGGCATGGTAAAGCGGTGAAGGGCGCCCGACATAATGCTGTAAATCGGCATCCAGTTCGGTTAAAAATTCAGGATCCTGCATATAGCGCAGATAAGCCTCTTCTAACTCTTGAATAGGCCCCATTAATGTTTCGGCAACGAATTTTCCGCCATAAGGACCGAAATGTCCGCGCTCGTCCGGCAAGTTATAATGCTGTGTCATGTTACTAACTTCTATTACCCTCGTTAATTATTCTTACGAATGCCGCCATTTTACCGGCATCCTTAATACCTTTTTCCGATTCCACGCCGCTGCTAACATCCAATGCATAAGGGCCGACCGATTCCATTGCCTGCCTGACATTGCAGGGTTCCAAACCGCCGGCCAAAATAATCGGTTTCGGGCAAGATTGCGGAATCAAATCCCAATCGAAACGGTTTCCAGAACCGCCTTTCACTCCCGGATGATAGGCATCGAGTAACAAACCGGCGGCTCCGGAATACCGTTTAGCCAAATCAGCTATATCAACGTCCTGTCGCATCCTAATTGCCTTGATATAAGGTTTATTGTACAGCTCGCAAGCATCTGGCGCCTCATCGCCGTGAAATTGCAAACAGTCGATCGGCACTCGACTCAACACTTCACGAATACGCGCCTCTTGCTCGTCGACGAACAAACCGACAACACTGGTAAAGGGCGGTAAAGCTTCGGCAATCGCAAGAGCTTGATCGATATCAATATTTCTCGGACTAGACGGATAAAAAACCAACCCGATCGCATCTACGCCTAGATGCGCCGCACGGACTGCGTCATTAACCCGGGTAAAGCCGCAAATTTTCACGCGAGTACGCATAAAGAGATAAGGGATTTAATAAAAAATTTAGCCGAATAGAATAACATAAAACAAAAGCTCTAAGCTAAGGCTAAAATGGCCTCAGCAATTCCCAGTTTGAGAAATTTCTCCGTGTTCAGGGTGCGGGGCCGAATTTTGATCTAAGGTGGTTAATACAACGACTAATGAGTATGATTTGATTCGGAGTGCTCGTGATTGTCAGGATGTAGATGATTATCACTCGGGTGATGGCTCTGAGATGAATCAGAGTGAGGGGGCTCACCACCCGAATCATGTCTATGCTCATTGACTTGCGGTTGCCCGTGCTCATGCACACTGGCTTCTTGGAGATCGATTGCCCCTTCGACTGCAACGCCGTAACGATAGACCATCAATCCGCCCAAATCGGCGCCCAAAACGACCAACACAGACAGACCCGCCGACAGCAATAGAAAAAAACCGTTTGCAGCACCTTTAAGCGACCTGCCGGCCAACAGACGCCAAACAGATAACAACGCCGACAAACTCAACACCGTAATACCAATTTGCTCATGCCTTTCCATGATGTCATGAACATTACCGCCGTGCGCAACCGTTTCACCGGCTTGCAAACCGGTATAAACAGTCACTGCTGCGCCAATCGTCCCAAAATAAAGCATCGCCGAAGCGGCACTGCGCCAAACCGGGTTACGAATCAAAGTCCCTAATAAGTCGAGAATAAAAAAACCGATTAATAAAGCGATTGGAAAATGTACTAGCAAAGGATGAATATTATCCAGTTCTGCGATTCCCGGAAATATGCTCGCAAATATGTCCGAAGGCTCTTGAGCCGCCAGACTTTCCAGAAATCCCAAAAAATGCCCGACTGACTCAGCTACCCCGCCGCCATGATCGGCGCCGCCATGAATTTGAAAAGAAAAAAAGTGATTCACATCAATTACGCTATGTTAGGTTTCGAATAAACACAATGTACTCGAAATCGTCGGAATTGCAAACTGCTAGAAAGCGATAAAGCAGACTTGTAAGAGACTTCATCCTAGCGAGTTTTGAAATCGGCCTGGTTTCGCCGTATATTAACGGCCTGTTTCCTAAAGCGACATTTCATCAATGGACACCATCAGCATTCGCGGCGCGCGCACCCACAATTTAAAAAACATCGACCTGGATCTGCCCCGCGATTCATTGATTGTCATTACCGGCCTCTCCGGTTCCGGCAAATCCTCACTGGCTTTCGACACGATTTATGCCGAAGGCCAACGGCGTTATGTCGAGTCGCTATCCGCCTACGCCCGGCAATTCCTGTCGATGATGGAAAAACCGGATGTCGATCATATTGAAGGACTATCCCCGGCGATTTCGATCGAACAAAAATCAACATCGCATAATCCACGATCGACAGTCGGCACAATTACCGAAATCTATGATTACTTGCGTTTGCTGTATGCGCGGGCAGGCACGCCTCGTTGCCCTGACCATAACGTTTCATTAGCCGCACAAACCGTCAGCCAGATGGTAGATAGCGTGCTCGAACAACCGGAAGGCGGGCGCTGGATGTTATTGGCACCCGTCATCAGCCAGCGCAAAGGGGAATACCTGCAATTGTTCGAGGACTTACGCGCGCAAGGCTTTATCAGAGCACGTATTGACGGCACCGTATACGATCTCGACGAAACGCCGGTGCTCGACCCCAAGAAAAAACACACGATCGAAGTGATCGTCGATCGATTCAAAATTCGTGACGACATCGCATTGCGCCTTTCCGAGTCATTCGAAACGGCACTTCGCATCGCAGACGGTATTGCGCTGGCCGTTTCCATGGACGACAACACGACCTTATTATTTTCCGAACGCTACGCCTGCCCCCACTGCGGATACAGCATCAGCGAATTGGAACCGCGCATTTTTTCGTTCAACAATCCGAAAGGCGCTTGCCCAACTTGCGATGGACTTGGCGTCCGCCAACACTTCGATCCGGCACTGGTGGTGCATAATCCCAATATCAGCCTAGCCGGCGGGGCGATTCGAGGCTGGGATCGGCGCAACGCTTATTATTATCAAATCATCTGCTCGCTGGCCGAACACTTCGGTTTCGATCCGGAAATCCCTTATCAGGAACTACCTGACAACATCAAAAAAGTATTATTGTTCGGCAGCGGCAACGAAGCGATCGATTTCAAATTACTTGGCGGTCCGCGCGCCGGCCAAACCAAACGCTACAGCTTTGAAGGCATCATTGCGAACATGGATCGCCGTTACCATGAAACCGACTCTCCGATGGTCCGTGAGGAACTGGCCAAATATCTATCGCAAAAAACCTGTCCCGACTGCGGCGGAGCGCGCCTAAACAAGGCCGCCCGCCATGTTTTCGTCAACGAACGCCCCTTGCACGAACTTACCCGTTTTCCGATACGCAAATCTTTACAGTTTTTCGAAGAATTGGACTTACCTGGAAAACAGGGCGAAGTGGCTGCAAAAATCATCAAGGAAATCGTCGAACGACAAGAGTTCTTGGTCAATGTCGGGCTGGACTATCTGACCCTAGATCGTAGCGCCGATACGTTGTCCGGCGGCGAAGCACAACGTATCCGACTGGCCAGCCAAATAGGCGCGGGCTTAGTCGGCGTGATGTATGTGCTCGACGAACCTTCAATCGGCCTGCATCAGCGCGATAACGATCGCTTGTTGAATACCCTGTTCCGGCTCAGGGATCTGGGTAATACCGTAATCGTCGTAGAACACGACGAAGATGCGATTCGCTCGGCCAATCATATCGTCGATATCGGCCCCGGCGCCGGTATTCACGGCGGTAGAATCGTCGCACAGGGTTCGCCGCAAGACATCATCGACTCACCCGACTCGTTGACCGGCCAGTACTTGTCGGGAAAACAAATGATTTCGATTCCGGAAAGCACGACGCCGGTCGACCCGGAAAAGCGTATCGTGATCCGCAACGCTCAAGGCAATAACCTGAAAAACGTCCATATTGCTCTGCCGGTCGGCCTACTTACCTGCATTACCGGCGTATCCGGCTCAGGGAAGTCGACGCTCATAAACGATACGCTCTACCGCTATGCTGCGCGCGCAATCAACCGAGCCGGCGCCCTGCCCTCACCGTGCGATGAAATCGAAGGCATTGAATATTTCGATAAAGTCATTGATATTAATCAAAGCCCGATCGGCCGAACACCCCGTTCGAATCCCGCCACTTATACCGGAATTTTTACGCCCATCCGGGAATTATTTGCGGCAACGCCAGAAGCTCGTTCACGCGGTTACACGCCGGGGCGCTTCAGCTTCAACGTCAAAGGGGGGCGTTGCGAGGCCTGCAAAGGAGATGGAGTCATCAAAGTCGAAATGCATTTCTTGCCGGATATTTTCGTACATTGCGACGTCTGCGGCGGTAAACGTTATAACCGTGAAACGCTGGAAATTCGCTACAAAGGCAAAGCAATCAACGAAGTATTGGACATGACCGTAGAGGACGCCGCGCAATTTTTCAGTGCCGTCCCGGTGTTATCCAAAAAACTCCATACTTTGACCGAAGTGGGATTGAATTACATCACGCTCGGACAAAATGCAGTCACGCTTTCCGGCGGCGAGGCGCAGCGCGTCAAGCTCGCAAAGGAATTGTCGAAACGCGATACCGGAAAGACGCTCTATATTCTCGACGAGCCCACAACCGGCCTGCATTTCCACGATATCAAACAATTATTGCGCGTATTACATACACTACGAGATCACGGCAATACCGTGATTGTCATCGAGCATAACCTGGACGTGATCAAAACGGCGGATTGGATTATTGATATGGGGCCGGAAGGCGGCGATGGAGGAGGCACACTGGTCGCCGAAGGTACTCCTAAACAACTGAGTAAAAACAACGCCTCTCATACCGGGCATTATTTAAAACGATTTTTTAGCTGATTTGGCGAATTGATTCGATTTTTTAACGCGGCTCAATCTTATTCGCTATCTTCATGTCTTTCTAGATCAATATTACGAAATAAGGATTGAAAACAAAAAAGGCCGGAAAGAACGCTCTTTCCGGCCTTTTTTACATTGCAAAAGCGTTATACTTTTTCTGATTCGGCTAGCGCGTTGAACGCATCGATTTTAGCTTTGCCGGTGTTGACCAATTCGACTCCGGTATCGATGACCATTTTGACAAGACCAGGAATTCGATAGACTCTCAAACCTAAATAAGCCACTATCGGAATCGCAATAAAAGCCGCAATAAATCCGTTTAAACCGAACAAGGTCATCAACTTGATCAATAATACGGCGGCATCCAGCGGCAATAAAACCATCGCTCCGAAATAAATCAATACCATGAATGTAAACAGAACGAATACGACGAACTGGAGAAGTCTAACTAATGCGACGTTAATATTTTTCATTGTAATTTTAATTTCCCGACAATACTAAGAAGCCTCGAAGGCCGCAACATGTTCGGCCCTTTAATCGTGAAAGGGCAAGCCTTTAAAAGGCGCTTATTATACAGAAATGCGATCCAATTTCATTTTTTATTGCTCAGGCTCGTTGCGCAGGAAAAACCGATATAAAATCGCTCCTGCAATAAAACCGCCTAAATGCGCCCACCAAGCCACATCAACCATCACGCCATCAAACATCACTGAAGTCGTGGCTTTTTGCAATTGAAGAATGATCCAAAACCCCAAAAAAGCTATCGCCGGCACATGAAAAACCAATGGAAAAAATAAGATCGGTATAAAAACAATGACGCGCTCAAACGGATATAGAAAAAAATAAGCCCCCAATACGCCGGCGATGGCTCCCGATGCGCCAACGACCGGTATCGTTAAATAGGGGTCGAAATAAAACTGCAAAGCCTGAGCCGATAACCCGCAAACCACATAAAAAACCAAAAAGCGACCCTTGCCCATCCGGTCTTCGACATTATCGGCAAAAATCCACATGAACAACATGTTAGTAACTAAATGAAACCAGCCTCCATGCAAAAAAAGACTGGTCAAAAACGATAAATAATAATCGGGGGGCAAGCCGAAATGAGCCGCCCAAGCGGGGCTTGAATAACGCAACGGCACCATACCGAATAGATAAGTCAAACGGTGTTTCAATTGATCGGGACTAATTTCCATCGCGATAAAGATCACGATACATAAAACCATTAAACTCCAAGAAACAATCGGCCTTGAATAACACGGAGCGGTATCTCTAATTGGAATCATGATCTTTCCGTTTATAAACAGCTTTTCTAAAATTTAAAAAAATATCGGCCATGCCGAGAAAAGCCATGCCGACGATCGCATATTGAGGCATAACAAACAATAACAAATACGGCGGCAGCAAATAATTTTTGCTGCGCTCGGAAACGTCAACCGTACAATGTAAAACCGCCATACCATGGAAGAAAAATGGCATCGTAAAAACCAATAACAAATCATAAAGCAAGGCTTCGCTTAATACCGCTGTCACGATCAACACTACACCCAAAACGCCCAATGCATAAATGGGATATCTAACTCGGTAAAATTCCTCGGCGAATCCTCCAGGGTTGTATAAAGCCGCCTGCATCCAACGTCCGATCAACAACGATGAAGTCACTGCGAAACCGAACATCATCGCCACCAATCCATTCATCAACCGTAAAGTACCATCGGCCTCGAAACCTTGATAAGTAGCGCCTTTAACGCCTTCAACAGCCCCTTCCAACCAATTAGCCCACCATTGCGCGGCATCGCCTGATACGACCTGTATCGAAACCGCCAAGAGGGCCGCAAACACCGCCGCGACCATTATCGCCAAACTTTGCGATTGGGTAACACGCAATACTTTCGCCGAAGCCGCCAACGGCACCAACAAAAACAAAACCACCGGAGTCTCGAGGCCCGGTCTGCTTTCGACAAAAAGACTACTAATATAAACAACCAAAGCCGTTCCGATCAAAACAATCAACCAGTAGCTATCCGAACGCGACAATACGCATAATGCGATGATGCCGCAACAAAATAGCGCCAACGGCAAAACAAATTGAGATAAAGCACCCAACACGCAAGCAGCGGCCAAGGCCTGATACGGTCCCTGCATAACAAAATTCGCTAAAGCCCTCATAAATAACAATCCTCCTTAAAACCCAATCTTAAAGATAAAACCGGCGCATTAAATTTTATATTCCGTGCCCGGCGACTTTGCTGCTTAGCATATCAGCATGCTGAAAAAGATAAAATCAATGGCTATGTTCGCGTTAATAGTTGATACCTATTTGAACTCAAAGTCCGCAGAAACCAAAGGATATAGCTCTAAATAACTTGCTTTTTTCAATATTAAGCGAATTGTTGAAAGGAGGGTACGGTTGCTCGATTGGCAGATGTCTGCGGCAGGGCAGATTTTTGCTCCTGCAAAATCTGCATTCACGCCATCCATGGCGTTTGCAAATTTTTGCTCCTCGGCAATTGCTGAATTACATGGATGTAATGAATGCAGAAAATGCAGGAGCATTTTTCTGCCCTGCATCGCCTAAAGCGCCTACTGTTGGTGCCCTAATACACGCCATCCTTGGCAATCAGTCGCCGCCGTCAAGCCTACATGGACGTATTTACGGCGTCCTGTCAAGCGAGTAATCGCACCCTCTTCCACGCTCAGAGTATTGGAAAGTAATCATTGACTATTTCCTAAATGGTTTATTAATACCTTTCGCACTTCAAATTTCGGCAGTGCCCGAGGAGGCGCCGGGGTGTCCGACAAAGGCTTTGCTAGCATGGAGCTGGCATAGAGCCTACATGGACGTATTCACGGCGTCCTTTGACGGACACCCCGGCGCCGAATTTTTATCTACGATGGGTATATTCCCTTTATACTCAAAAATTAGCTAACTTTATGAAGGTATAGGGGGTGGCTAACGAGGATGTCGGCAGCAGAGCGCTGCCGTCAAGCCCCCATGGATGGGTTCACGGAGGTCCTCGATAGACACATCCCATACCTTTTATTCTTAGACGGTTTTTCAATCAAAAGGGAGTAGTAGGAAAGAGAACCGTTTCAACTGCTAACGCGAGCATAGCCAAATCAATGACGCTTCATACAGATCTCAACGACACTAAGAACTTTTATTCGAAGTTGCTTATATTTTAAACAAAACGTAACATTGTCGGATTTATCTTTACGGCGCTTCTGCTAAATTGGAAAACTGCCAGCTCAGCCAACTCATTCAAGGTTTTATGGAAACACAACCGGGACCAACGCCCTCTTTAACATTCGGCCAATTCGAGCTTGATTCACGCATCCAACAAGCCACGGAAGCCATGGGTTTCGATCGCCCAACCGAAGTACAGGCTGCCGTCATACCTTTGGCCACCGAATCCAAAGATCTTTGGGTTTGTGCAAAAACCGGAAGCGGTAAAACCGCAGCCTTTCTAATACCCGCTTTACAGTATCTGCTGCAAAATTGCCCTGCAGACAACGCGGCAAAAGTCTTGATACTCGCGCCTACAAGGGAACTGGCCAAACAAACATATAAACAATGCCGACAGTTGGCCGAATTCACTCCGATCAAGTCCGGTATGATTATCGGCGGCGAAGATTTCAAGAAACAATCCACTTTATTTGCGAAAAGTACCGCCATCATCATCGCAACTCCAGGACGCCTAATCGAAGTCATCGAGGAAGGCTCCGCCGATTTCAGCCGACTCGACCTACTCATTCTCGATGAAGCCGACCGTATGCTCGACATGGGCTTCAAAAACGATTTACTGAAAATCGCAAGCGTTTGCAAGCCGGAACGCCAAACCCTGTTATTTTCCGCGACACTTAATCCGACGATCAAAGGCATTGCTCTCACACTTCTTAAAGAGCCGGAAAAAGTCTATCTCGATGGCATACACGCAGAACATGAAGATATCGAACAGCAAATGTTGCTGGCCGACGATTTCGAACATAAGAAAAAATTATTGATCTGGCTGCTAAGCCACGAAACATATGTAAAAGCCTTGGTCTTCACCAACACCAAAGTCCATACCGATCAATTGCGCGGTCCATTGAGAGGGCAAAAACTGCGCGTAGGCTCGCTGCATGGCGACATGGACCAAAGCGAACGCAACAAAACCATGGGGTTTTTCCGAGATGGAACCATCGATATATTGGTCGCAACCGACGTTGCCGCGCGCGGTCTCGATATCGAAGGTGTGGACCTGGTCATTAATTTCGACTTAGCCCGTAACGGTAATGACTATCTGCACAGAATCGGCCGTACCGGACGAGCCGGTCGACCGGGACTTGCAATCGCATTGATCAACTCTACCGAATGGAACGTCTTGGCGGGTATCGAACGCTATCTACAACAGCGACTGACCCGGCGCACGATCAAGGAGTTGGAAGGTCGCTATAAAGGACCCAAAAAGCTCAAAGCCTCGGGAAAAGCGGCCAGTAGTAAAAACAAAAAAGCGGAACCGAAGAAGAAAGCATCCAAAATCAAAGATCGCCATCGTGACCGAAAAAAAATCGGTAAAAGACGCAAGCCAAGCGAACTGGAAAACAACGGTTAATCTCAAACTTTCAAGCGTTCGACAACTCGTCCATTCTGCAAATGTTCCTCGATAATTTCATCGATATCGGCTTGATTTTCATAACGATACCAAATGGCATCGGGATAGACGACCATTACCGGCCCTTCCTTACAACGATCCAGACAACCGGCATTGTTGATGCGACATTTGCCGGGCCCGCTCATTTTTAGCTTTTTCAATTGCGCTTTCGCATAATCTCGAAAACACTGCGCGTCATGATCTTGGCAGCAGGCCGCTCCATTCTCGCGCTGATTGGTACAGAAAAAAACATGGTGTTTAAAGTAACTCATCGCAGTATTTTAAAATTTCGTAAGATTTCTATTTCTGGTTCCCACGGTACTCCGTAGGAACCCATACCTTGGCTTCCGAGGCAAAACCGACATGCGTTCCCACGCTGAAACCGTGGGAACGAAGAATATTTGGCAAATAATTACTTCAATCGCCATCTGCAGAGCCGTCATCGACAAAATCCCGACTATCGACATCTTGAGAATCGGACCTAGTTTCAGGATCTAATTCTTGGATGGCGCCATCAGCGCCTATCAATACTGAACTTGCCAAGCCCCAAAATATACCGTGCTCGATAACGCCCGGCATGGCGTTAAGCGCGTCGTCGAGATCAACGGTATCAATCGTGGCATCAAATACGGTATCGAGTACCAAGCTTCCGTAAGACGTCACCACCAATCCGTCACCGTTTGCAGTACGTCGTAATGCCGGCCTGCCGCCTAGTTTTACCAAACTTTCTTTAACCATTCGCCAGGCAAACGGCATTACCTCGATTGGAATTGGAAAACGTTCGCCGATACGCCCAACCAACTTGCTTTTATCGATCAGAACAACGAATCGGTCGGCCGCCTTCGCCAACAATTTTTCTCGCACCAAATCGTAGCCCCGTCCTTTAAGCAGCGTCTTATCGAGGGTGACTTCATCGGCGCCATCGACATAGAGATCGATTCGCTCGGTTTGTTCGATCGACTGCAGAGGCAAACCCAATTCACGAGCCTTAATCGCGCTGACAACCGAACTGGCGATCACGATCACTTTTAAACCTTCATCTTTATGGAGGCGAGACAACTCTTTAATAAAACAGTCTGCCGTGGAACCGGTCCCGAGTCCGACCCGCATCCCGTCTTTAACAAGCTTTGCGGCATGGACTGCCACCAATTCTTTATCATTCATTGCGACTCCCAGAAGTAATCCATTCGTCAATTAAGTTTCTATATATACCTTTCGCACTTCAAATTTCGGCATTGTTGGAGGAGGCCTTGGGGTGCTCGGTAAAGGCTTTGCCAGTATGGAGCAGGCATAGAACCTACATGGACGTATTTACCCAGCACCTAAATTCCGTAGCCCATTGGCCATGGTTAACTATCTTGGATAATTCATCCAGCACCTAAATAAGCCATGATTTTAAATCATTGCCAAAGACCTATGGAATTTAGGTGCTGGGTTTACGGCGTCCTTTGACGGGGTACCCCAAGGCCGAATTTTCATCTACGATGGGTAGTAAGTGAAGTAGCGATAACAACAAACTATTGACCACCCGCCATCAACTTATAAGCCACCCCTCCGATAACTACCAGTGCAACCAAAGCCCAGCCCAGACAATCCATATATTCGCGTAGTTTCGCTTCGAGTTTTTCGCCACCTGCCACGATTAGCAACGACACCAAAAAAAACCTCGCTCCACGCCCGACTGTCGATGCCAGCACGAACGGTAAAAACACCATACTCATCACGCCGGCCGCTATCGTGAATACTTTGTAAGGTATCGGCGAAAAACCGGCCACCAAGACTGCCCAGAACCCCCAATTGGTAAACCATTGCCGGGCCAATAGAAAACCCTCCCAATAATGCGTGGTTTTTAACCAAGGCTCAAGCTGGTCGAACATAAAAAAACCGATCGCATAACCAAAGATGCCTCCCAAGACCGAAAATAACGTGGTCCATAGCGCAAATTGGAAAGCGTGTTGAGGACGGCCGAGTGCCATCGGCGCCAACATGACATCGGGCGGAATCGGAAAAAAAGACGATTCTGCAAAGCTCAAAGCGCAAAGATACTTCAAGGCATGCCGATGCCGGGACCACAATAGCGTCTTATCGTATAGCGCTTGAAACATACTTACTCCCTGCCCGACAAAAACGGCACGAAATTGACCGACTCCAGGATTTCGACTTCGAACCCTGATGCGTTTCGCGTAACCCGTTGTAGCTCCTGTCCGCCGGCATGACCGATCGGAATCACCATCACGCCGCCGACAGCCAGTTGCCGTAGAAGCATTTCGGGAATTTCGGGCGGAGCCGCCGTTACCAAAATCCCATCGTAAGGAGCATGTTCCGGCCATCCCCAGCCGCCATCGCTGTGCAAATAGCTGATGTTTTTATGTTTCAAACTCCATACCAAATTTTTGGCTTTCTTCTGCAACGGCTGAATCCGTTCGACTGTATACACATAATCAACCAATTGCGACAACACCGCCGTCTGATAACCGCAACCTGTACCGATTTCCAGGACCTTGGCAAGCGGGCCTGATGCCAGAAGCAATTCGGTCATTTTAGCGACAATATAAGGCTGCGATATCGTCTGGTTATAACCGATCGGCAAAGCGGTATCTTCGTAGGCCCGACTAGCGAGCGCTTCATCGACGAACAAATGACGCGGAGTATTACGCAACGCATCGAGAATTTTATGATTGGTGATCCCCTGCTCCTTCAAACGCCCCACCATACGCTCCCGGGTTCGCATGGAAGTCATGCCTATTCCTTTTACATTAAGCATCATCATTATTATATTTCTCCTAAGGCAACCATTTTTCTAAAGCGCCTATACGTTCATAGCGTGTCAAATCGACTTGCAAGGGGCTAACCGAAACATAACCCGATTTAATCGCGTAAAAGTCGGTTCCCGGCCCCGCATCTTGTTCGACTCCTGGCGGCCCAACCCAGTAAATAGGTCTTTCTCGAGGATCGACACTTTTGACCACCGGCTCGGCTTTATGGCGTTGGCCCAAACGCGTTGCCTGAAATCCTTTAAGCTCGCTAAAAGGAATATCGGGTACATTGACATTCAAAATACTATCTTGAGGCAAAGGCTCTTCTATCAATCTTTGTAGTAATATAACCGCAACTTGCCCCGCCGTATCGAAATACCTCGGATTATTGCCGGCCAACGAAATCGCCACAGCCGGCAGGCCTAAAAACCGGCCTTCGGTCGCCGCCGCCACGGTGCCGGAATAGAGTACGTCATCGCCCAAATTGGAACCGTGATTGATTCCGGCAAATACCATATCAGGCTCTTGTGCCAACAAGCCGGTGATCGCTAAATGAACGCAATCGGTCGGCGTACCGTCTACTCTAATAAAACCGTTAGAGGTTTGGTAAGCTCTGAGCGGTCTTTCCAGAGTCAGTGAATTACTGGCCGCGCTACGGTTTCGGTCCGGCGCCACAACCGAAATTTCGGCATGAACGCTTAATGCACCCGCCAATGCATTCAGGCCTTCCGCCAGATAGCCGTCATCATTGCTCAACAAAATGTGCATTTTAAGTCGCCCCGCGCGCAAATAGTTTATAAAATCCCTAATATTAACAACTTATCGTATTTAAATCAGCTAACGTGAGAAAAAAAAGCCTAACACAAGAAGATCGGGATCTGTTTCGCCAAGCAGTTGGGAAAGTCATATCGATAGACAGCGACAAACTGCACCTGAGCACCACACCTAAACCCAAACCCATACCCGCTAAACGTTCAGTTGATAATGCTCAATCGCTTGACGAATCAATATTGGTCACTGAATTGCTAAGTCTCGAGGATAGCCTGAGCTTTTTAGGCCCCGGTTTACAAAAAAATGTTTTGCGAAAAATGCGGAAAGGGCGTTACGGACTCGATGCCGAAATCGACTTACACGGCCTGAGTAGCCACGAGGCAAAAAAGCAATTATTACGCTTTCTGCATAGCTGTGTGGAGGAAGGTTTCCGTTGCGTGTGTATCGTACATGGCAAGGGCTATCGCTCACCGGATAACCTACCGATTTTGAAAAACAGCCTCAATTTATGGCTTCGCCAACACCGGGATGTACAAGCCTTTTGTTCCGCGCCGCACAGAGAAGGCGGCACGGGGGCGGTTTTTGTTCTGCTGCGTTTAACGGATAAATACGACGAACAAGACGATGCCGAGCGCTAAACGATACCAAACGAAAGGAATCATGCCGATCCGATTCAGCAATTTCAAAAACCAACCGATTGTTAAGTAAGCAACGACACAGGAAACCGCCGCCCCGGTCGCCATAAAGTCCCACATGACTTCGATATCGGACTTGAACAATTCAAAAGCCTTTAGCATACCGGCCAATGCAATTACCGGAATCGACAGCAGAAACGAGAAACGAGCAGCTTGCTCGCGCTGTAAACCGGAAAACAAGCCGGCCGTGATCGTAATACCCGCACGGGAAGTGCCGGGAATCAATGCAATCGCTTGAAATACGCCGACCAGCAAAGCATCGAATAAAGTCACAACAGTCCGGCGCTCTTTAGCGAATTTTTCCGAAACCCACAGCAACATCGCGAAAACGATGGTCGAACTCGCAATAACCAGAGGCGATCTTAATGACTCTTCAAGCGAGTGAGGCATCAATAAGCCCGAAAGGCCCACCGGAATCGTGCCCAACACCACATACCAGGCTAAACGGGAATCGTCCGAAGCTCCATTGCCGGTGAACGAACCGAACCATGCCACAATGATCGTTAATAAATCTTTACGGTAATAGGCTACAACAGCCGTTAAGGTACCGACATGCACCGCAACATCGAATGCGAGCCCCTGATCCTCCCAACCCAAGATAACCGGCAATAAAATCAAATGCGCGGAACTCGAAATCGGTAAGAATTCAGTCAACCCCTGTAGCAAAGCCAACGCTGTGGCTTGAATAATATCCATGATTTAACTCTCTATTATTTCTCGAAGCAAAGCGGTCGCATAGCTACCCGCCGGTAAAGTAAATTTTAGTTGCAATCTGTCTAGCGAAATAAAACGCCACTCTAAATCTGACACACACATCCTAAGCGCCCTGCGAGCGCTTTCGAGGCCGCAGTTGGACAAACCGCGACCTATAAAATCGAAACGTTCTATAACTGCGGATTCGATCGCCCGAGCCTTACCGGCTACTTCGGAAGCCCCCTGCCCGCAAAGCACAGCGCTCGGGTGAATTTCGCACGCGTCGACCCTTTTAGAAATGGATTGATCGATTTGGTCGACTTTAAAAAACCCTCGGGAGCCGTCAACAATGAAAACATCACCATCGACCGGTTTATTCCAACTCTCTAGCTTGATTCTTTCAGCCAAAATATGATTGAACAAAAACGAACGTGCCGCCGATAAGTAAATACCGCGTTGTTCACGCTTAACCTTAGCGCCTTCGAATAGAGCCAGAGCTTTATTGACATTCTGTCCGAGATTTCCGAAGCGTTGCTCGCCGAAATAATTTGGCACACCGCAGGTCTTGATCCGACTCAACTGATCTTCAAGTCGCTTTTCGTCACCTTGCCAATCTCTAATCAATAGTTCGAAACGATTACCGGATAATATGCCGCGTTTCAATTTACGAGCATGACGTATTGACCGATGAACCGTAATCGTTTCCGATTCGAAACCGGACCATTGTGGCGCTTCCTTGCCCGGTAACCATACACTGAACCATTGCGTCGTAACGGCATGACGATCCTTCAAGCCGGCATATCCGATATCGCGCTGCCTAACGCCGGCAAAACGAGCCAGTTGTCTCGCCACAAACTCGGTATTTTCGCCTTTTTTCTCAATGAGCAGGAAAACATGCTCGCCTTCGCTTGAGGGTTCGAACGACAGCACTTCATTGACGATAAAGTCCTCGGGCTCAGTGCGGATCTTTCCGGTTCCAGATGGGCCTCCGTAAGCATAGGGCCACTGCGGTATTTCGATGTTTTTCAAGACTAGGAGGGATCCGTTGGTTTAACTATTGAAACTTGGATGATGTCGATCAGGCGGGTTCTTGCCGATGTATCCAAGGTAATTGCGGCAATTATCCGGCTTTGAGAAAATAATCTTTCATTCTAACGTTCATGAAGGCCCGGCAAATGAAAGTGCGTGGCGGAGGGTGCGGTCACTCGCCCGACAGGACGCCATGGATGGCGTGCATTAGGGCACCAACAGTAGGCGCTTTAGGCGATGCAGGGCAGAAAAATGCTCCTGCATTTTCTGCATTCATTACATCCATGTAACTCAGCAATTGCCGAGGAGCAAAAATTTGCCCTGCCGCCGATGCCTATCGATCAAGCAACCGCACCCTCTTCGGAACCGGTTTAACCATAAAGAACATGAAAAAATTTCAAGAAATCACCTAAATTTTCTTGCTAGCCTTTTTGGTGAGCGAAAGTTTTATACAAACGTATATCAAGTTATTGAACAACCTTCTTATTCTTCATGATCTTCATGGTGAAATGCTTTTTCTAGGTTTAAGGTTTGCCCTACTACAAGTTTGAACAATGCCTGTAGGACGGGTTTACAAATCCGGCTCTATCTGCGTCGCTCTACCTTTCAATCAATACGGCCGCCTGGACGGCAATGCCTTCTCCGCGGCCTTCAAAACCGAGCTTTTCGGTCGTGGTCGCCTTGACATTGATACAGTCGAGTTCGACCTTCAAATCTTCAGCAATATTACGGCACATCCCCTCGATATGTGGTGCCATTTTCGGCGCTTGGGCAATAATCGTAATATCGGCATTGACGAGAAAATAACCTTTATTTTGCACAATCTGATAAACATGGCGAAGCAATACGCGGCTATCGGCTCCTTTGAAACTTGGATCGGTATCGGGAAAGTGCTTACCGATATCGCCTAACGCGGCCGCGCCCAAAAGCGCATCAGACAAAGCATGCAGCACGACGTCTCCGTCCGAATGCGCGTCGAGACCTTTTTCATAAGGAATCTTCACGCCACCCAAAATAACGTCTCCACCTTCCTTGAAACGATGCACATCGTAACCTTGACCGACTCTGATCATTGTTGTTGCCTGCTCATTGTTGCTGTTCCAAATAAAATTGCGCTAAGGGTAAGTCTTCGGGTCGGGTAATCTTGATATTGTCGGGACGTCCTTCGACGATCTTGGGTTGAAAGCCGAGCAATTCGAGCGCACTCGCCTCATCGGTCACGGCCGGATTGCCGACCGACGCTTCAAGCGCCTGTTTCAACTGGCCGTAGCGAAACATCTGCGGCGTCAACGCGCGCCAAATATGCGTTCTGTCCAAGGTTCCGACAATACTGCCGCCTTGGACGTTTTTTAGCGTATCATGCGACGATAGCGCCAAAATTCCGCCTATTTCGTCATCTTGCAATGAGTCAATCAGAAACCGAATATCGGCGGTGGTAATACAAGGTCTCGCCGCATCGTGAACCAACACCCAATCTTGTTCAGATGCTGATCCGGATATCGCCTGTAACGCAGAAAGCACTGAATCCGAACGCTCCTTGCCACCCGGCGCGGTCTGCACATACTCATTTTTCGAAATCACCAGTTCCGGCCAATACGGATCTTCGATAGAAATCGCAACCGAAATCGCAGTAAAAATTTCGGCTTGCAACAAACGCGTCAATGTATGTTCCAAGACAGTTTTGCCTACTAATTCGAGATATTGTTTGGGGCGGTCGGCCTGCATGCGTTTGCCGACACCGGCAGCCGGAACTACCGCCCATATGGATCGGGTATTTGTCATCGATAAGGTAAAAATCTATGCTTGTCTATGGGATCCTACGGTGGACCGCTCATCGTTATGAATAACTGGTAACCATCATTATGGTATCTGAGCCTTTGTGACCTCGATACCATTAACATTCACTGGCAACCCGGGCTTCGATTCGACATCGCGATCAAGGGGGGCGCTCCCACAGACAGAATGTCGTAGACTGGGTTGAGCATCAGCGATACCCAGCGTTCCTTGCATTGTAAAGTCGGAGCTCACATTGCTGATCCCATTCCAGCCGATCTGCCCTACTCCAGAACCTGAAAAAAAGTCTCGCCTTCCTTAATCATCCCTAATTCATAGCGGGCTCTTTCCTCGATCGCCTCTTGTCCTTTTCTCAAATCCAGAACTTCGCCGTAAAGGGCCGCATTGCGTTCCTTTTTTTCCTGAACTTGCATCGCGAGCTCATCCAATCGGCTTTGATATTGATTGATCTGAACAATGCCGCCGTCGCCGAACCAAAGGCGATACTGCAAATGCACGATGATCGCAATCAGTACCGCGACGAAAATCTTGAAATTATTCATTGAGCGGGCCATCCTGAATCCGGGCGGCGACAGTGCCGCCCCTTTTCAGACAAATCAGAGCATTTTGAATGCACTGCGACCCGCGTATTTCGCCTGAGAACCCAATTCGTCCTCGATCTTCATTAAACGATTGTATTTGGCAACACGATCGGAACGACTCAGAGATCCTGTTTTGATCTGACCGGTTCCAGTCGCGACGACTAGATCGGCAATCGTCGTATCTTCGGTTTCACCGGATCGATGCGAAACGACGGCGCTATAACCGGCGGCTTGCGCGGTATGAATCGCATCGAGCGTTTCGGTCAAGGTACCGATTTGATTAACCTTGATCAAAATCGAATTGGCGATGCCTTTTTCTATGCCTTCTTTCAGAGTTTTAGGGTTAGTCACGAACAGATCGTCACCGACCAATTGAATCATACCCCCCAACTTCTCGGTATGAATTTTCCAACCGGCCCAATCGTTTTGATCCAGACCGTCTTCGATCGAGATGATCGGATATTTTTTGACCCACTCGACAAAGAAATCGGTCATTTCTTCCGACGTGAAGCTCCGGTTTTCCGCGGATAATACATATTTGCCATCTTTATAATATTCGGAGCTGGCCGCATCCATACCCAGATAGATATCTTGCCCTGCTTTGTAACCTGCTTTTTCGATCGCTTCGAGGATGACTTCGATCGCTTCTTCGTTCGAAGATAGATTCGGAGCAAAACCGCCTTCGTCGCCGACCGTAGTTGCCAAACCTTTACCTTTCAGTACTTTCGCGAGGTTGTGGAATACTTCCGCGCCGTAACGAATCGCTTCACGGAAGTTCGGCGCGCCGACCGGCAGAATCATGAATTCTTGCAAATCGACGCTGTTGTCGGCGTGCGAACCGCCATTGATGATATTCATCATCGGCACCGGCATGATAAATTCGCTACTGGTGTTCATATAATTGTACAAAGGCAGGCCCGCGTCTTTCGCTTCGGCATGCGCGGCCGCCATTGAAACCGACAGAATCGCGTTAGCGCCTAAACGGCCTTTGTTCTCGGTACCATCCAGTTCGATCATCTTTTGGTCGATAGCAGACTGATCGCCTGCGTCCATGCCAAGGATCGCGGAACGAATTTCAGTATTGACGTTATTAACGGCTTTCAACACGCCTTTACCTAGATAGCGTGATTTATCACCGTCACGCAATTCGATAGCCTCACGTTCGCCTGTCGATGCGCCGGAAGGCACCATGGCGCTACCGATAAAACCTGAAGACAGAACCACATCTGTTTCAATCGTCGGATTACCGCGTGAATCCAAAATTTCTCTTGCACGAATGTCTACTATTTCAGCCATTAGGGTTCCTTATAAAGTTGTTTCGATCAAACTGCTTGCTTTCACAGCTTGATCCAAGGTGATTAAAATTTTAAGTAATTCTTTGATGCGGTGCATAGGCCAAGAATTAGGACCATCGCTAAGTGCCTCGGCCGGATTCGGATGCGTTTCCATAAATAGCCCTGAAACGCCGACCGCTACTGCCGCTCTTGCCAGTACCGGAACGAATTCACGTTGCCCGCCGGAACAAGAACCTTGCCCGCCCGGCAATTGCACCGAATGCGTCGCATCGAACACGACCGGACAACCTGTATCTCGCATAACGGCCAGCGAGCGCATATCCGATACCAGGTTGTTATAGCCGAACGACACACCGCGTTCGCAAACCATGATCTGCTGATTGCCGGTCGCTTTGGCTTTGTTTGCCACATTGGCCATGTCCCAGGGAGCCAAGAACTGGCCTTTTTTAATATTGACCGGTATACCTAACTCGGCAACGCTTTGAATAAAATTAGTCTGCCTACATAAAAATGCCGGCGTCTGCACGACATCAACCACTTCGGCGACTTCTTTCAGCGGAGTATCTTCATGAACGTCAGTCAATACCGGCACACCGATTTGCTGCTTGACCTTTTGCAGAATGGCCAAACCCCGCTCAAAACCGAGGCCTCGAAAACTTTCCAGCGAAGAACGATTCGCTTTATCGAAAGACGATTTATAGATGAACGGAATACCCAATTCAGCCGTGATTTCTTTCAGGAAACCCGCAGTTTCCATAGCCAGTTCCTCACTTTCGATCACGCAAGGGCCTGCGATCAAAAACAATGGCTTATCGAGCCCTACTTCAAAGTTGCATAATTTCATTTCTCGGTTTCCTTTTTATGAAGAGCGGCCGCGGCAACAAAACCGGAAAATAACGGATGGCCTTTACGCGGCGCCGAATTAAATTCCGGATGAAATTGGCAAGCCAAAAACCAGGGGTGCTCCGGAATTTCGATGACTTCGACCAAGCGCCCGTCGATCGATTTGCCTGAGAAGCGCATGCCGTTTTGCTCAAGCCTTTCAAAATATTTATTATTAAACTCGTAACGGTGCCGATGACGCTCTCTAATCACTTCCTTCTGATAAAGCTCGTAAGCTAACGAGCCAATTTGCAAACGGCATTTTTGCCCGCCCAAACGCATCGTGCCGCCTAAGTCGGAATTTGCACTTCGAACCTCCACCTGTCCTTCCGCATCCATCCATTCGGTAATTAAGCCTATTACCGGATGCGGGGAATCGGGTAGAAACTCGGTACTGTGCGCGCCCTCCAGATTGGCGACATTGCGAGCAAACTCGATAACCGCCACCTGCATGCCTAAACAAATCCCTAAATAAGGGATCTTATTTTCCCGAGCATACCTAACTGTCGCAATCTTACCTTCGACACCTCGCTCGCCAAAACCGCCGGGAACCAAAATCGCATCAACGGGCTTCAAAGCCGAAACACCTTCCTCCTCGATCATTTCCGAATCGATATATTCAATCTTTACCTTATTTCGGGTTTTAATGCCGGCATGAATCAATGCTTCATGCAATGATTTATAAGCATCGGAATGATCGACATATTTTCCGACGATCGCAATCGACACTTCATTGAGCGGATGAGTTAGACCTTCGATCACATTTTCCCATTCGGTCAAATCAGCTTTAGGGACATCCAAGCGAAGTTTTTCGACAACAATATCGTCCAACCCCTGCTCATGCAGCAGCAAAGGAATACGATAAATCGAATCAGCATCGATCGCGGAAATAACAGCTCTCTCAGCAACATTCGTAAACAACGCAATTTTACGACGTTCGATTGCCGGAATCGGTTGTTCGGAACGACAAATCAAGATATCCGGCTGAATTCCGATTGTCCTAAGTTCTTTAACAGAATGTTGGGTCGGTTTGGTTTTGATCTCACCGGCCGACTTGATATAGGGAACTAGCGTCAAGTGAATGAAAAGCGCGCGATCCCTACCCAATTCAACATACATTTGCCGGATCGCCTCCAGAAAAGGCAGCGATTCGATGTCGCCGACCGTGCCGCCAACTTCGATAATCGCGACATCCATGCCTATGGCACTGAGTTCGATTCGACGCTTGATTTCATCGGTAATATGCGGAATAACTTGAACGGTCGCGCCTAAATAATCGCCTTTGCGTTCTTTGCGCAATACATTTTCATAAATTTGACCGGTCGTGAAATTGTTCTTCTTGGTCATTGTGGTTTTAATAAACCGCTCGTAATGACCTAGGTCGAGATCGGTTTCAGCGCCATCCTCGGTGACGAATACCTCGCCATGTTGAAAAGGACTCATCGTTCCGGGATCGACGTTGATGTAAGGGTCCAGTTTTGTCATCGTCACTTTCAGCCCACGCGCTTCAAGAATGGCAGCCAACGACGATGCGGCAATGCCTTTACCCAACGAGGAAACAACACCACCGGTAATGAAAATAAATTTGGTCATGTAAGAAATAAAAATTTCGGGAGACGGCTTTCAAATAGCCAAGATTAAAATTTATCTATTTTAATCGACTAAGACACATTCGTCATGGCCTTTCCGGTTTTTATTTTTTTGCGACCGAATTAGCCGAATACATCCTGGCTTGTTTTTGCAATAAAATTCGGAACCGATCCAAAGATCGGCAATTGCCGCCAAGCGCCCGTCTAAATAGATTAATGGAATATAAGGCCTTTCCCAAGGCGGAATCCCTGCGTCCTGATAAAGATTTTTCAAGCGATGCCGCCCTTCTCGATTCGGCAAAGCAATTTTTTCCCCGCCGCTACGAAACCTAACGTCGATATGCGACCTAAGCCAAATCGATTGATCAATTCCGGAGTGGTCATAAGCAATTTTCAGTTCCGTACCGTCAGGCAAGTCAAGAGGGGCATCGCTATTCGACCATACAACGCCTTGTTCCGGTAAAATAACGGTTTGCTGCGGCACACAAAACAAGCTATTCCGGAAACGGCGTATCGTATGTTTTTGATTCGGCAACTGCGGATCGCTAAGCGGCGACTGAATCATGGACAAAATACGCAACACAAAGGCACGGGGCGGCATTTTTAGCCCCAAACGCGCGAACCATTGCCGAACAATTAATGCTTGTTCCGTCACATCAAGCTTTACCAAAGCCGGTATCGATAGCGTTGCATCCTTTGCTTGATAGACCTGCTTGAATTGATCGCCAGCTAATTTACTCAACAGTTCAGAGGCTTCCGCGCAATGAACCGCTGAACGAGAGACTGTTTTATCAATGGACGGCCAACGTTGCTTGAGTAAAGGAACAATTTCATTGCGTAAAAAATTACGATCGAAGTCAATGCCTTGATTACTGGGATCTTCAATAAAATTGAAATCATGTTGCCGGGCGTATTGGTCGATGACTTGTTTTGGTGTATTCAATAAGGGCCTCAACAGCACTCCCTTGCCAAAGACCATCATTTCAGGCATGCCCGAGAGCCCTTGCAAACCGGCACCTCGAAACAATTGCAATAAAACGGTTTCCAATTGATCCTCTCGGTGCTGAGCCACCATCAAAACGTCGTTTTCCGAAAGCAAAGCCTTTAAGGCGTCATACCGCGCATTCCTGGCCGCTTCCTCGGGGCTTTCGCGCCCGGCGCTTCGCGCATCGACATGAATTTCGACAAAATCAACACCCAATTGCTTAGCGACCGACCGGCAATGACTTGGCCAAGCATCGCCTACCGCTTGCAAACCGTGATGTATATGAACCGCGGTAATTTTATTTTGTAGAGAAGATATCGAAGCACAAAGATGTAACAACACATGCGAATCTACACCGCCGCTATAGGCAATATAAACTTGTTGCGGCGATTTTAATTTTTGCAGGCCTAATTCAACGACTCGCGATTCTAGTTGAAGCATTTAAGATACCAATTATGAGCTAATATTTAGGCGCAGGATCGACAACATTCTTGACACTTAACCATTGCCGATTTCCCCCCAGCGTTTCATACGCAAATGCCGAAATTACATGCCTGACAGGTAAAATCACACAAAGAGCAGCGCGCCATTTTAATAACAAACTTTGTCAAGTTATTTTACAATTTCAGCCGCACTAAATCCTGATCCTCTTTGAGCCTAGGCCTTAACAACAATCTATTCGCTCCGCCAACAAAACATCGAAGTAAAAATGATATCTCAGCACGTTAAAATATGTAAAACCATCTTATCAATTAGTCATAGCTCATTTAAAAGCAGTCACTTACAGACTATAAACTGCACTTAATTGTCAATATTTTTTACAAAAGAAAGATTTTTGCGATTAAAACAATGACCATACTGCTCACAACGTTTTGATTATAATAATTTTCTAATATTTGGTATAAGTATTGCTTTTTATAATAAAGGTCGTAGAAACTTTCATGATGAAACGATTCGGAGCCATTGTAGTAAAATTGAACACATATCGAGAAAAGAATTTAGCTTTTCTTAATGGAAATGTAATATTTTAGTAGTATCGTCAGTATCGTGAAGTAGATATCAGTTTTTTTGTGAAAGTACAATGCCGGCTCCGAAGAGGATGCCGTTGCTCGATCGACAGGCGTCGGCGGCAGGGCAGATTTTTGCTCCTGCAAAATCTGCATTCATGCCATCCATGGCAATCAGTCGCCGCCGTCGAGCCTACATGGACGTATTCACGGCGTCCTGTCGGGCGAGTGACCGCATCCTCCGCCACGCCTCGAACTTTCATTTGCCGGGGCGATGAAGGCTTCTTCATGATCGTTACTATTGAAATTGACTAAATCGAACTTTACGAAAAACGTGTTTGGCGGATTCTTTACGCGAGTACGCCAAACACAGCAGAGAAATTTTTAAGAGAAAGCCTCACCCGTTGTAAAGCGGGGCCGGAAAGTTACGGATCTTTAATATTTTAAAGATGGCCGGACTACCTTAAATTGTTAGTGAGATTTTTAATGTCATGCATCTTTTTGTTGCAACCATTATTTCAAAGTCAATATTGCTCTTTGACTAATTTGGCCTAGCTTTTTCACCATGTAATTTTTTGACTTTACTCTTAATCACAAGGAGTTTTTTTCATGTTTAGAATAACCAAGTTTGTTTTAATATCATTTATTTATCTTTTTACGGGGAGTGCGCAAGCAAGCCTAGTCACCTTATACGGCAATTCTGTTTCGTTTGAATTTGATAGTACGCTTACCGGTTTATTCGGTTCAGCTAATGTTTCAGGCGACACTTTATACTTTACCCCAACAGCATTCACCGCTACCGCCTTGAATACTGCCGGCGTCGACATGACCAACGATACCGTTAACATCAAAGTCCAAGCATTGAACCCACAACATCAAATAAATACCGTTTCAGTTATTGAAAAAGGCGATTATTTTAGTTTTGGCAATTCAACTCTTGTTGGAGTAGGAGGTCAAGTTCGCGCTTTCGATATTGAAAATCCATCCTTTGACACTACCGAAAGTATCGTTGCTAATGATGCATTTACTCAAACTGCGTTCTTGCAAACCAATAACTGGCAGGCAGATACCATTTTAGATACCACTTCTTTCAATAGCGGATATCTGAATATCACAATCCAAAATCTTCTAGGTGCTATAAGCACAACACTTGGAGAAGCGGCTTTCATTGAAAAAAAATATGTTGGCCTAAACGTCACAGCAGTCCCATTACCGGCAAGCATCTGGTTACTAGGTGCCGCTTTGGTTGGCCTTATTTCTTCTACAAAACGCAGACAAACAATCTAATTGCTCAAGCGTTAGCGGGAGCAAATTCGCTTCCGCTTTTCTTGAAACGACCCCTTCAAAATAAACCGCCTGCCATAACTCAATGCCGAACTGACCTTCTGTTGGATTAGGCGCCTCGTTGAGCTGAACTACCATCGGCAGCAAGAATACCTGCCATCGCCAAAAAAAATCTCATACCTTTTAATCTAAGAAACGTGAAATAACGCTCGGACAAAACAACATAAAAGAGCTATTGTTCGACTTAAAGCGAAGCAATAAAGAAGCATACAATTGATTTTAAAAGACTAAAATTAGTTTATATAATTCCACTAAGCGCTCATACTTCACGAGGGTTTTACCATGGACATTTCACCAACAAACAGCGCATTGAACCTCATCAACGGCGCACAACATAAATCAGCCGAAGCGGCTCACAAAATTGCTGCATTACCGATAAAAAACGATGAAGTAGGCAGCTCCGAATTCAAGTCTGAAGACATTATTAAACCGGTACTCAGCTTAAAAGAAGCTGAATTCGAAACATCTGCCGCCGTTAAAATTCTCGAAACCGAGAAAAAAACGATAGGAAGTCTTTTAGATATTAAGGCTTAAATCCGGCTTCAGAGCAAAAAATGATTTTCAACCGAGAAACTAAATCTTAGTTTACAGCCTTCTTCGGTCGTATCGCTGGATGTCGGGTGCGCTATATTATCCGATAACGCCCATTCCCCGACCCGACGCCATTCACCTCTCCCCGCTAACAATTTACCCAAAGCCATCAACCCGAAACTAGGCAACTAACAATCTACCCGAACCTCGAAACCAAGCGCTCTGATCTCGCCCGCAAAATGTCGCATGAGTTCCGGTGACAACGGCTTCATTTTAGCCGCTTCCGGCTGCATCGATGGGCGCGCAATTGTATAAAGCATAATTTTACCAATCGCCACACCATCGTTCTTGATTCTTTTTAAAAATTGCAAATACGCGTTTTTTTCCACGTCGGTCAATCCCTGCCCGGAATAATCGACTAGGCAAGTTTGAATTTTAGTCTGACAGATTGCGGCCGAAATCTTTAGATTTCTTAATGCCGACTCCATCGTTTGCGCTGCGTTATTAATTAAATTACGCCCCGCATCAGTCGCGCTATCAAACTTGAACCAAACTTCTCCCCCATAGCGATGCAATGACCGAAGCCCGACCTGAACCTTCGTCTGGTGCATTAAACTGCCATTGCTAATCAGAACTAAATTGCTATTCGGCAGCACCCCCATTTCAGTGGCAATACTGCCGATCAAGTTGACAGCCTTATCGAAATCCTGAACGCTGGTCGGCTCGCCATTTCCCGAAATCGCAATATCTTTGATTACTCGATTACGGGGGTCGACTTGAAATCGGTCAAAAAAATCGCCATGCAAAACATCGCTCAGAAACTGCCTCAATTCTTTTTCCAATAATGAAAAATCGAGCAGTGGCGCTGCACCCAACGTTAAATCGGGTACTTGACAATAAATACATCGCCAGTTGCAAGCATTGTTGATATTAAAATTTACACCGATCGACAAGCCTCCGGAACGTCTTGAGAGAACGGGATAAATATAAGTTAATCCGGCTGAATCCCTACTATGATCGGTTATTGTTAATCGTGTTGAATTTGTCACAGCCTTAAGAATGAGAGTCAAATGTGCTATTCTAGTCGCTCAAAATCTTTCCCTGTAACATTTTTATTAAGGAGATTATTATGAGCGAAAGAATTATCATGCGTACCGGTGAGGCATTGGTAGCGGGCGGTCCTCCCGGAACCGCGGCGGAACCGGAAATCGTCATCGGCGAACTGGACGGACCGGTCGGTACGGCCCTCGCCACTCTGACAGGGGACCAAGTCAAAGGTCATAGCCGGGTTTTCGCAATTTTGAATACCGATATTCAAGTCCGCCCCGTGACTTTAATGGTCAGCAAGGTCACTGTTAACAATAGCCGCTACACCAACATATTAATGGGTACCGTTCAGGCCGCTATCGCTAATGGTGTACTTGATGCAGTTCGCGCGGGAGATATTCCGAAAGAAAAAGCGAACGATTTGGGAATCATCTGCTCGGTATGGCTCAACCCTAGTGTGGCGACCGACGATAATCTGGACCATCAAATACTTTTCGACATCCACCGCAAAGCCATGGCACAAGCCATCCATAAGGCCATGACCAATACCCCGGATATCGATTGGCTGTTGGAAAATCAAGATAAAATCACTCACAAATATTTCCAAATGGGCCTTGACGGAAAAATTTAAATGGTTCGAGGGTTGCCCCGACATCAGCTTTAAAATCTTGATTTTTAGTTTGGCGGTTTCAGTCGCGATATTCGCGACTGAAACCACTACAAAATAAACTAGATTTCCTCTAACAATCGATAAACTAATTCCTTTATATTTTTCGGTTCGAACGGCTTATCACAAATCGCAGAAACTCCGGCCTGCTGAATTTTATTGAGCGTTGCTTGGTTCGACTCACTGGTTACCATTAATATCGGAATCGAGCTATTTTCCATATTGGCTCGTATCGCCTCGATCAATTCCTGACCGTCCATTTCCGGCATATTGTAATCCGTCACAATCAAGTCGAAGGCATCCGGCGACTCGGCGAATATTGCCAATGCGTCCGTCCCGTCGTTTGCCAACGTTACGCGCTGTATCCCCATATTGTTGAGTACTTTGGTAATATGCTTACGTGCCGGCGCACTGTCGTCGACCAACAAAACCCTAACAGCCTCGATATCATAAGAATCCAATTCCAATTCCTCCGGATCGACAAACTCGACCGAAGCGCGTAATGCCCTTTTCAAATCGGCATGATCGAACGGTTTGGGTAAAATTGCCACAACGCCGGCTTGACGTATCGGCTCCAGCGCCACTCGACTAGTTTCGCTGGAAATTAGCATGCACTGCATATCCTGAAAGTCGTCCGATTCCTTAATTCGGGTAAATAACTCGGTCGCCGTGGTATCTGGTAAGTACATACTGCTAATCAGCAAGTCCGGTTGGTAATTGCTGATAGCCTCCAATGCCTCCTCGCCCGAAGAGACGCCATTAATATACTTGACGCCTTCTTCCTGCAAATGCTTCACAATGAGTTTCAATTGCGGAACTGAAGGCTCGATCAGGACAATGGCCAAGTCCGAAATAGTTAATTTATGCATGATTTAATCGATGGATTAGAAAAGCGAAAACGATCGTACTCAAAAATTAATTCGAACTGAAAATCCCAATCGCCGGCCATTACTTAAAATCAACGGACCCGAGCTAGGGTGTCGAAATTTACCGATTTCCATGTCGGATAGAATGACTGCTTTATGGATTTTGAGAAAATAACTAGGACCTTATAGCCTATGATGATCAACAAATTCGTAACTCTTCAGTCCCCCGGCAATTATCGTTCCCATGCTCTGCGTGGGAACGATAGCGGGATGTGAATAATTACACAAATTCCAAGACAGCTTGAACGCCGCTGGGTGCGCATCGGGCGCCTTTTCAAAAATATTTTGAGTCTAAAAAGCGGGAACACGGCGATTAGCTAAAAGCGGCTTTTTTCGACAGCCTAGACCCGAGCGCCTTAATCGTCCTGCCGATAATTATCAATAAACCCGTCCCGATTCGGCATGACGACAGCCGGCAACGATCGCGCATTCATTTCGCCGTCCGGCCCGATAATACGATTGAGATAAAGCAAATAGGCGGTTACCGCATAGACTTGATCATCGGTCAGCGACCCAGGATTCGATAACGGCATGGAGCGTCGCGTAAAATCGAAAAGAGTCGTCGCATACGGCCAATAAGTTCCGATCGTTTTATCCGGCGGATCGTCGATTAATGAATGTTCGGCGCCGGCCAGCTCCTCGGCGCTACCGCCACGTCCTTCCGGACCATGACAACCGATGCAATGCGCCCGGTAAACGACCTCACCTTCGCGAGCGGTCCCTCGCCCTAACGGCAAACCCGCCCCATCGGGAAAAACATCTCTATTCCATTGTTTCAACATCGCCGGCGGCGCCTGAATACCCAATCCGGGACCGATCAGCTCTTCGGCTACAACCATATTAGCCGAGCCGAGGCTAAAGCATAGCAGACTCTTAAAGATAGACATGACTAATCTCACCCGCTTCCGTAATGGCCCAACTCACAATAGCATTATAATGAAAATAACCATGCCGGCCGCGCTTTGCGATCAACTCGGAACGTTCCGGCTGAACCTCACCGGTTTCGTCGAACGCCCGACTTTTGAGCACAACGTCTTGCCCCTGCCATCGCCAAGGAATCCGGAATCGCGTGAAACACTGCGGCAATACCGGCTCTTGTAACTCGGCCTCGGCCCAACTCTTACCTCCATCGGCGGATACTTCGACTTTCGCGATTTTACCGCGACCGCTCCACGCCAAGCCGCTGATCTGGTACAAACCGTGCCGATCGAGTCGGTGCCCGAATGATGGATGGGTAATCACCGACTTCGGCTCCATCACGAAGCTAAATTGCCGCGCCTTACCCGAAGGCAACAATTCGGTGTATTTAGCGGTTTCGTTACGAGCCATGACAGGTTTAGCCGCAAGGTTTAATCGCCTGAGCCATTTGACATTGAGCACCCCTTCCCACCCCGGAACCAACAGCCGCAACGGATAACCGTTCTCGGGCCTCAGTCGTTCGCCGTTTTGATATAAGGCCAGTAAACAATCGTCGAGCGCTTTGTCGAGCGGCAAACTGATATTCATCATCGACGCATCGCTTCCTTCGGCGACGATCCATTTTGCACGGCCTTTAATACCGGCCTCCTGAAGGACGACACTCAAGGGCACGCCGGTCCATTCGCTGCATGAAGCCATGCCATGAAAATAGCCGACTTGGGTTTGTATCGGCTCGCTCCGCCAACCGGCATTGCTATTGCCGCCGCATTCAATGAAACATAAACGGGATTGCATCGGATATTGCAATAAATCCGATACCGAAAACGTCAGAGAACGCTTGACTAAACCATGTATCAACAAGCGATGCCGCACAGGATCGATTGCCGGCACACCGTTGTGATGGCGCTCGAAATGTAAGCCGCTTGGCGTAACAATACCCTCGAGTTCGTGCAGCGGTGTCCACGAAACGCCATTACCCGGTGCATCGTCGTTGGCCATAATCCAACGAATCACCTTTTTTTCATAGTCGGATGGCAACCCGTAATTAGAAAAAGGCTTACCCGGTTGTTTCGTCCACGATTCACGCTCGAATCCGGCCTTTGCGGTCTGTGAATTTATCGCACCCCAAGTCGCGGCGGTAAAAATCAAACCTTGCTTTAAAAACAGACGCCGATCCAGCAAACCGCCGCCCGCAGCTTCAATTTCGGCACTGGGTTGAACGGCATTTAACAATTGCTTAGGCATCGACCGGTACGGATTTTTTAAAACGTTTCCGGGCCCAAATACCTTGCGCGATAAATCCCAAATAAATCGAGGCAACCATAATGAATGCTTCGGGGTTGCCCAACCCCAAGCCCGCAACAGCAGGCCCCGGACAATAACCGCTCATCCCCCAGCCGATACCGAAAATCATCGCCCCGAACAAAAGAGGTTTGTCCACGGACTTTTTCCGGGCGACATGAAATTCCTCTGCCCATATCGGTCTAGTACGTTTTAAGATAAAACGAAACGTAATAACGGAAACGGCCAAAGCTCCCATCATCACGAAGGCCAAACTCGGATCCCAGCGTCCTGCGACATCGAGAAAACTCAAAACCTTGTTCGGGTCGGTCATTTGCGATAACGATAAACCGAACCCGAACAACGTACCGCTCAATAAAGCCGCTAAACAATGCTTCATACCCCGACTCCCACAATATGCCTGATACAATAGACCGTGACGACACCGCTGATCATGAAAATCAAAGTCGCCGTTATCGAGCGCAACGATCCGTTGGCGATACCGCAAATACCATGACCGCTCGTGCATCCGCTACCCATGCGAGTACCGAAACCGACTAGAAAACCGCCCACAGCCAACAGCCCATAAGGATAGTCGGAACGCGGCGTGAAAAACCCGGGATTGAACCAATTAAACAGTAAAGCGCCTAAGACCAGGCCGATTAAAAAATTGAACCGCCAAAGCCACTCCGACTTCGAGGAATTGAGTAAACGATGCATGATGCCGCTAACCCCGGCCATGCGACCATTTAGCCATAACAGCAAGGTGGCGGCCAAACCGATTAATGTTCCGCCGAGAAAAGCCGAGAACGGTGTAAAATTTTCCACAAAGAATTCCTGAATAATTTTGAAATTTAAAAAATAACCCTTATATACCCTTTACTAGTCAAATTTCGGCGTCGGGGTGCCCGTCAAAGGACGCCGTGAACCCAGCACCTAAATTATCCAAGATAGTTAACCATAGCCAATGGACTATGGTATTTAGGTGCTGGGTGAATACGTCCATGTAGGCTCTATGACAGCATCCATGCTGCCAAAGCCTTTGCAAGCGCCATGGATGGCGTGAATGTCGATTTTGCAGTAGCAAAAATCGACCGAACACCCCGACGCCTCCATGCGCTAATGCCGAAATTTGAAGTGCGATAGGTATATACACACGTAGGAAAGTGCATTTTATTGTTTTTTGAGAAAAGTCTTAAAAGCTACCCGCTAATATTAACGCTCGAGGATTCAGTCAACAAGGCAAAAACATATTGGCCAAAGAAACTTTCAACCCAAAATGAACAGTTGGCATGTAATTATTCAGTCCCCGGAAATTATCGTTCCCACGCTCCGGCGTGGGAACGCCTGAGTACCGCTCCAGCGGTACGAGACGCTAGAGCGTCTCGGTCTTCATTCCCACGCCGGAGCGTAGGAACGATAGGGGGGTGTGAATAATTACGTTGGCATGTGTTGTAGACCGTTCGTACTGAGCCAAGTCGAAGCATGAACGGTCTACAACACTTTCACCGCATTGGTGAAGTCTCAAACTACCCTTCACCGCTTCGACAGGGCTCTCCTGAGCGTAGCCGAAGGGCTCAGGGCGAACGGTAGTTGAAGCTCTCAAATACTCTTTTTAGGTTTAAACTTTTACAAATTTCCTTACGCGCCCTGAACAACAGACAAGAAGGTTAAATTTATGAATAAAAAATATTTTTTACCGTTACTACTGTTAATTATCACGCTGCCCCCTCTCTCATTCGCGCAAACGGGCGGTATCGAAAATCTTAGGCAAACCAGTAAAGCGTTTGCGTCGGTCGCGCGGCAAACCTCTCCTTCGGTTGTCTTTATCCAAGTGGAAAGTTCCCGTGAAGGCCTCGCGCAAGCCCCCTTTACAACGCCATTCGGCGACGAATGGCCTTTCGGCGATGATTTTTTCCGGCATTTTTTTGGCGATGAATTTCCCGGAACGCCAAGACGCCCGGGGCCGACCCCTGCACCACAACAACGGCCGCCCGCGATAGGACAAGGTTCCGGCTTCGTTTTCGCGTCGAAGCGAGGCTTGTTGAGCGAAACCTCCTATATCATCACGAACAATCATGTCGTTGCGAATGCCGACAAAATTCGCGTGACATTCCAAGATGGGCGGGAATTCGACGCCAAGATTACCGGCACCGATCCTAAATCGGATATCGCCGTCATTGAAATCAAAGCCGGAAACTTGCCGGCCTTGCCGCTGGGCGACTCAACAAAACTGGAAGTCGGCGAATGGGTCGTGGCCATCGGCAATCCGTTCGGCTTGAGCCATACGTTGACCGTCGGGGTCGTAAGCGCCAAGGGCAGAACCAGCCTCGGCATCAGTGATTATGAAGACTTCATTCAAACCGATGCCGCGATCAATCCCGGTAATTCCGGCGGCCCGCTCGTCAACCTGGATGGTGAAGCAATCGGCATCAATACCGCGATTTTCAGCCGGAGCGGCGGTCATATGGGTGTAGGCTTCGCAATCCCGATAAATCTGGCAAAATCGATCGCTGACCAATTGATCGAACGAGGCGAAGTCACGCGCGGCTATTTAGGCGTCGTGATTCAGCCATTGACGCAGGAATTGGCCGAGTCCTTCAACTTGACTACGCATCAAGGCATTTTAATCGCACAGGTCACCGATGATTCGCCGGCAGCAAAGGCAGGCCTCAAAGCCGGCGACATCGTGACCCAATACCAAGGCCGGCCAGTCAACGATATCGGCGATTTCAGAAACCGTGTCGCGCTAACAGCGCCCGGCAAAAGCGCCAAAGTCACGATCTTGCGCGATGGAAAATCGCGCACAATCGACATAAAAATCGAAAAACTCGGCGATCAACCAATTGTAGCAGCACAAGCGCCCACCCAAAGCACCGAAGAACTGGGCTTGACCGTGCAGACTGTAACTAAAGAACTGGCGCGGCAATTTAATGCAACTCCCGGCCAAGGCGTCATCGTCACCGAAGTCAAGCCGGGCGCGATTGCCGCAATGGCCGGCATACGCCCCGGCACTGTAATCCTGGAAGTCGACCGCAAACCGGTCAATTCCGCCAACGAATTCAATCGCGCCGTCAACCGAAGCAAAGATAACAAGCGGGTCTTGTTACTGATCAGCGATCGCGGCATGTCCCGCTATGTCGTCTTGCAGTGGCGCTAAACGCATTCGTGTACTTCGCGGCCCAATTGCTTTTCTACTCCCTTTATAGTCAAAAATTAGATAACTTTATGAAGGTATGGGGTGTGGCTAGCGAGGATGTCGGCAGCAGGGATCGCTGCCGTCAAGCCGCCATGGATGGGTTTACCCAGCACCTAAATTCCATAGTCCATTGGCTATGGTTAACTATCTGAGATAATTTAGGTGCTGGGTGAACGGCGGTCCTCGATAGACACATCCCATACCTTTTATTCTTAGACGGTTTTTCAATCAAAAGAGAGTAGGTTTAATGATTTTCCAAACTCATTCAATTAAATGACTCAACAAGATACACGACTGCAACTCGACCGCGACCATATCTGGCACCCCTACACATCAATGACAGCACCGACGCCGGTTTATCATGTCGCCAGTGCTTCCGGCGTCATGCTTAAACTGGGCGACGGCCGCGAATTGATCGACGGGATGTCGTCTTGGTGGTCGGCAATACACGGTTACAATCACTCCAAACTCAATCAAGCGGCCACGAAACAATTACAATCGATGGCCCATGTGATGTTCGGCGGCATTACGCATACGCCGGCAATCGAATTGGTCGAGCGTCTATTGAAAATTACACCCGAGGGCTTGAACAAGGTGTTTCTTTGTGATTCCGGATCGGTCAGCGTCGAAGTCGCATTGAAGATGGCCATTCAATATTGGCAAGCGCTCGGCAAACCCGAAAAAAACCGATTCGTGGCGCTTCGGGGTGGTTATCACGGCGATACCTTCGGTGCGATGTCGGTCTGCGACCCGGTTACCGGTATGCATCATTTGTTCAACCCCGTATTACCTCAACACTATTTCGCGCAACGGCCGGCTTGCCGTTTCGGCGAACCTTGGAACTCGTCTGATATCGACTCGTTGGAAGCTATTTTATCGAAGCATGGCGAGTCCTGCGCGGCAGTCATTCTCGAACCGATCGTACAAGGCGCGGGCGGCATGTGGTTTTATCATCCCGACTATCTGAAATCGGTAAGCGCCTTATGCAAAAAATATGACGTATTGCTGATCGCCGATGAAATCGCGACCGGCTTCGGCCGTACCGGCAAACTGTTCGCTTGCGAACATGCCGGCATTTCGCCCGATATTTTATGCCTCGGCAAAGCCTTGACCGGCGGATATTTGACGCTGGCCGCTACATTAACGACCGACAAAGTTGCAGGAGCGATTTCGGATGGACCGGCCGGCTGTTTCATGCACGGCCCGACATTCATGGGCAATCCGCTGGCCTGCAGCATCGCATCGGCAAGCATCGACTTATTATTCGAGTCGAATTGGCAAAGCCAGGTCGCGGCCATAGAGGCCGGACTCAAAAAGGGCTTGGAACCGTGCTGCAACCTGGCTAGCGTTAACGATGTCAGAGTGCTCGGCGCTATTGGTGTCGTCGAAATGAAAGACCCTGTGTGCCTATCCGAGATTCAAGACCGTCTGGTTAAACACGGCGTTTGGCTGAGGCCGTTCGGGCGCTTAATTTATACGATGCCGCCTTATATAATCGACGAACGCCAATTGCAAAAATTAACCGCGGCGATTTTTGAAACCCTACAACTAACGGATCATTAAGCGTTATACTTCGCGGGGTGAAGCGTAGGTCGGGTTAGCGCTACCGACTTCTACCGGCGAGTATAAACAGCTTAGCCCGGATGGAACCCAGCGCAATCCGGGAAGTTCGAAGCCACGCCATTCCCGTATTTCGCTACGCTGCATACGGGCTACATGCTTTAATAGCAACTTGGGAAAGAGCGGAGCGGATTGGCCGTTTTTAGCTTGATGCGTATGGCTTGCAAACCCCGTCTTGCTAAGGAAGTTGGCTGACAAAAAAAGTAGGTTTCTGCCGTTAATTCTTTTGTTCCAACTGCCATTCGTTTAGCCAGTTGAACAAGGCTTCCTCTGTCATGGGTTTCGCAATGGCATAACCTTGACCATTTTCACAACCCAACTCAAGTAATTTCGATAAGTGTTCGGTTGTCTCGACGCCTTCCGAGATGACTTGTAATTTGAATATCGCGGCGAGATCAATAATCCCTTTAACTATCGCCAAATCCCCCTCGTCTTCCAGCATACCCAACACAAACAACCGATCGATTTTTAACGTTTTCGCCGGCAAGGTTTTCAAATAACTCAACGACGAATAACCTGTTCCAAAATCATCAAGCGCAAATACGACACCCAACGCTTGGCAAGCCTTCATCACCTTAGCGGCACTTTCGTAATCGTCCGATGTCCCGGTTTCCCGTATTTCCAGTTCAAGACAGCCTGGCTGCAACTCGGGGTTTTCGTCAAGCTTAGCGGCTAAATTTTCAACAAAATCAGAATTCAATAATGCCCCGGGGGCAACATTAATACTAATGGCAATATCGATTCCTGCTTTTTTCCATTGATGCCAATAACTTAAGGCCGTCGACAACACCCATTGGCCGATATTAATCTCCAACTGGCTGCCTTGAATCATCGGTAAAAACTCGGCAGGGCTCAGTAATCCACGAGTGGGATGTTGCCAGCGAATCAAGGCTTCAACACCCAGAATAGTTCCATCGCGAAGATTGATCTTCGGTTGAAAATACAACACAAATTCATTATCGGCTAATGCGCTTTCGATACGGGCAAATTGCTTTCCTTGCTCACAGGTTTGTTTTTCTTGAAGCATGTCGAACCGTTGAAATCGATTCTTACCTTGTTGCTTGGCTTGATACATCGCTTGATCGGCATGGCGAATCAATGTTTCAGAATCGGCTGAATCATCCGGATACAGAGTAAAACCCAAGCTCAACGATACCCACACTGTTTGATTCGCCAGCAACATTTTTGCCGAAACAGCTTTAAGAATTCTTCGTAATATCGTCTTACATTCGCCGCTGTCATTGATATCCAACAGCAACAGCACAAACTCATCGCCGCCGATGCGTGCCAGCGTATCTCCCTCGCGTAAACAAGCCTTGATGCGCCGAGTAATTTCTATCAATAATTGATCGCCGACTTGATGACCGAATCGATCATTGATCGGTTTAAATTCATCCAGATCCAGATAACACACCGCCATTAATTTTCGCGATCGCCGCGCATGAACGATGGCTTGTCCCAATCGATCCGATAATAAAAAGCGGTTCGGAACCCCGGTCAAGGGATCGAAATGCGCGATACGTTCCAATGCGTGCTGATGCTCTTTGATCGGAGTAATGTCGATAAACGAACCGATGAAATGATGAATGCTGTCTTGATCGTCCCTGACCACTGCAATAGACGTCAAGGCCGCGTAAATTTCACCCTGCTTGTTGCGATTCCAAATTTCGCCGCTCCAGTGACCTTCCGATAACAAGGCTTGCCACATGTTGCGGTAGAATTCGGTATCCTGCCGCCCCGATTTGAGTATACGTGGATTTTCGCCTTTGATTTCGTCAAGCCCATAACCGGTAATACGACTAAAGGCGTTATTTACATTGATAATACGGTTTTCAACATCGGTAATCACGATGCCGTCATGACTATAGGCAAAGACAGTCGCGGCAAGACGTTGATCTTCTTCCTTTTGACGCAATGCCTGCCGCATCCGTTCGGTTTCCAACAAATTGCGCACCCTAAGCTGAGCAATCTGGAGATTAAAAGGCTTGATCAAAAAATCTGCCGCACCCAGCGATAAACCCTGAATTTCAGCTTCAATTTCACTCAACGCCGTCACGAAAATAATCGGTATATGCTGTAATTTAGCATCAGATTTAAATAAGCGGCAGGTTTCATAGCCATCGAGATCGGGCATCATGATATCGAGTAAAACCAAATCCGGCGGAGTCTCGCTCGCCAAAACCAGGCCTTTTTTACCGCTAGTCGCTATTTGGATCTCGTATTGATCCTGTAATGCCATCCCCAATAGCGTGATATTAGCCGGTGTATCATCGATTATCAGGATCTTCTGGCGTTCAATACTCACAATGCGTTTCCCTTGGTCTCGGAGAATTGCTCACGCAATAATTTTAACTGTAGATGAGCCTCCTCAAAATTCATATCGTTGATCAGTTTACCAATCGTGTCAAAATGCGAAGCAATCACACTACCCTCCAATTTTGCTTGCAGCATGCTGAATTGTTCAACGGCAGTAAACATATTTTTTTCCAACTGGCCTTCGAGACCATCGAGAATCCCGTTAATACCCTCACAACTCTTGAAAAACAAGCGATCTTCTTTACAAATTACTGTCTTTTGCTGCTGAGCCGCGGACAGATGTATATGGCTTTCGATAACGCTCACTAAATGTTCTATCGTAAAAGGCCGAACGAGTCGTTCATCGATATCCTGTTTAAATTCAGGCTCTAACCCTTCGCTTTGCTGTTGATCGCTAATACCGATGATGAATGCGCGAGGAAGATGATGGGCCGATTCCAAGACACGAATCTTTCTCGCAAGTCGGCCAAAAGATCTATTTTCCAAACTAAGTTCAATAATGATTGCATCAAATTCTAGATCCTCGTCGATAAAGTCCGAAATTTGATCATCCTGATCCACACCAATCACTTCGATAGATCGTGCCTTTAGTTGTGCAGACAAATTAGCGCCATGTCCACAATCACTGTCAATCAATAACACGCGATGTAGCCTAGGATTTGGATTCGATAATTGGGATGACTCATCGATATTGGATGGTAAAGCGCTGTTATCGATCTCATTATCGACGCGGGTAGGTATCCGAAACCAAAAACGCGAACCTTGCCCTTCATCGCTCTCAAACCCTGCTTTGCCTTGCATCAACTCGGCAAAACGCGATACCAGTGACAATCCCAGCCCAGTCCCCACATAGCGTCGATTCGAACTGCTATCGACCTGGGTAAACGGTTTAAATAACTCGCGCTGTTTGTCCTTTGGAATACCGATACCGGTATCGCTGACCGAAAACTCCAACAAACAATTCCTCGACTCATCAAGGATTGAACGCGCCTCAATCCGGATAGAACCGCGATCGGTAAACTTAATCGCATTGCTGACCAGATTGGATAACATTTGCTTAACTCTGAGCGAGTCAACTTGATAAGCCTTTACCTCACGATCTACCCAGGCAGCATGAATTCTCAAGCCTTTTTGCTGGGCAGCACCGGAAAAAAGCGTCATAATTTCGTCTAAAATCCTTTGCGGTTGAACGGCTAAAAAATTTAGCTCCAAGCGATTCGCCTCGATTTTAGACAAATCTAAAATATCATTGAGCAAAGCAAGCAAATTGTTGCCGGACGTCAGAATCGTCCGAGCGCATTCTAGGCGTTTAGTATCGTTGCATTCCCGCTTGGCTAATAATTGAGCCATACCCAGAATCCCGTTCAATGGCGTCCGAATTTCGTGAGACATCGTCGCTAAAAAACTACTTTTGGCACGATTAGCGGCTTCCGCTTTACGAGTCTGTATTTTATTATTCAAAATCAGCGCGATATGAGAAAAAAACGGTGCCAAATAGTTGCGCATCTGTGCCGATCCCAGCAAATCGGACATTTTGACGACACCCAACATTTGGTCGCCAATCGTCAAAGGCATCACCCATGTGCAGGCCACCGCAGCAACATTATCTTTGAGCAAGGTATGGTTCAAATCGGTATTTTGTTCGACAAAATGGCGAGTGGCAAAGACCTCCGCCACCAACGAATCTTCAATCTCACCGACAATCCGTTTTTCGCCGAATAAGTTGACATAGTGAATCTCGCCTTCGTCCAGATAATAAATCTCTGTATTGGTACCGCCTAAACTACCGCAAAGCGCCGCTATCATACTATCTAGGAAGTAATCGATACCGGCAATCGGATTAAGCAATTCCACCATATGCAGGACAAGATGCAGATTGGCTTTTTCTTCGGATAGCTTACGGACACGGCGCTCCAAGTGCTCGATACGTCTTTGCAAATCTTGTTCGTTTGAATTCATCATGCCCGTTCAAGTCGTTGCTTGATCTAATCGCTGCTTAATAGCCTCGAACAACACTTGCTTTAAGTGTTCAAGATCCACTTCGAGCCAGTGTAAAGGTAAATCCACAAAATCGGCCGCGGTTTGAGCGGCTTCGGAAAAATCGGCGCTGCAAGGCGTTTTGAGCGCGAGCATATACTTATGGCTGCTGTGAAAAATTTCGCGCACCACGGCAATATTGTTACCGAAACAAGCCGTGATCATCGGTTGCCAAGTCAAGGCCCAATCCTCAACTAGAAAGTACGCTCCCTTTTCAAGCTCCTGCATGAAAAGCTCATAACCCAATAACATAACGATGCAATTTTGACCCCGGGTGCGGCAAGTGCGATGTTCGTCCAAATAGTTGTCCATCAACGGATGGCAACTGCCGTAAAAAACAAAGGTCTTTTCGCCTTTCGCCTCATGCTCTTGCAAGGCTTCGTTAAGTTCTTTAGATAAACGATTCAGGTAATTGTGCAGAGCCGAATCCAAAAAATGCGTTTGCACATTCCAGCCATGAGTCCGGATCAAATAGTCGACTTCTTTGCGCAAAATACCGCAACCGACCATCGTCAAGGGTTCTGTATGCTCCTGATGCAGGACAAATTTTTTCATGTCAACTGCCCGTAGTCAAAAGCTGCCGTTATCATCGCCTTGATATTGGCCTCCGGCACCGCCAGAGGCATAACGCCATTGCCGAATAAAAAATGTCCGCCCTGCTTGCCTATCTCGATGATGCGTTTGACTTCGGATTTTATTTCCGCCTCAGTCCAATGAATCATTTTGATGTCGTCAATCACACCACATGTCAAGCCGCGGGTATCGATCAAGCGCTTGGCTTCGGCCAAGTCAGCCAATGGACTGATGTAATGCGACGTGATGCCCAGTTGGTCAAACGCCAAATCGATAACGCCGTTAAATGGCGCCATGCCGCAATAATATACGACATCGGCAACACCGCCGGGTAGTAAGTCGAGTTTCATCCAAGGCAATACGATTTCTTCGATGATTTTGTTACCGACAAAATAGGGCGAACCGAACGGCGTCGAATACATCAAAACATTGGCTCCGGCCGCACGTAGCGCGTTAATGTGCTGATGAACAAAATCAACGCATTTGCGCAACAATTCATCGCGCAGATCGGCCGGCCCGGTCAAAAATAGCTCCATCCAGTTATCCATGCCCATCAACAGGGCCGGCAAGGTCGTCGAAGCCGTCACATAAGCGCAAATGGCATGCGTCTGCCCTATCTCGGTACGTAAAATCGATAAACAATCAGCAATGGCTTGCCAGGCTTGCTGTTGAGTGATATCGGTCGGGACTTCAAATTTGGCAATATCGTCCCAATTCTTGATCACGAAATCTTCCACATTAGGCACGCCGTCATCGGCAAACAATATTTTTTTACAGCCCAACAATTCGGCTTCTTTGCCGACATAGTGCAAACTCCACACATTATCGTGACCGAAACGCTTTAACATTTGCAACTGCGCTTCGGCAACACAATCGCCCCGTGCAAAATAATCTTGAGCGCGCATATCGAGTTCTCGCGCACCTTGATCGAACAAATTGCAAAAGATCGGAATACGCGGTGCCGGGGCGCCGTATTTAGCCGCCGCTAAAATTTCTAAAGGCGTCATGGACTCACCTCTTTGATCAATTGGATAATAACTTTTGCCGCCGTCACACCATCAGGAGCCCACACATCGGCCCCCACTTTTTTATATAATTCCGGATCGAATCGATAGGGCGCGCCTCCGACCGCCAGCTTGATTTTATTTTCCAAGCCTCTCTCCTTTAATAAGGATCGAACCTTGATACTACCATTCTCGCCGATCGCGGTATGCACCATCATGGCCGAAATCGCGATGACTTGTGCGTCGTTATCAACTGCCCCGTCGACAAACTGTTCGGCGCTGATATTGATGCCTAAATCGATGACATCGACCATCAACGATTTAAGACAACCTATCACGATACGTTTACCGAGCGAGTGCAAATCGCCATAGGCGGCTCCGATCACCACTTTACCGATCGTTTCCGGTGCGCTGGCGAATTTTTCCAGCATTCGCTCGGTCACTTCGGAGGCGATCTGTGCCGTCATGAAATGTTGAGCCAAATTGGAATCGGGATCCTGTTCGATGCGCGCCATCATGGCTTCCACGGCAGGAATGACCAAATTGAACACAATATCTTCCGGGCTATAACCATCTTGAAGAGCCCCATTAACCACGGCTAAGGCGGCCTGCTTATCGGTTTCAAAAACCGCTTCGTTGTATGCCTGCACGTAACGACTCAACATACTCCGGTCCCCTTATGCCATCGGTTGCAAGCGCAAATGTTCGATAAAACTTTCTTCATAGCTACTGATTCCGCCTAAATTGATCGATTTTGTCTTGTTTATGATCGCATTTAAACGAGCATTTGCGTTTTGGTCTAGCAACAACTGCTCGCACCCGGCCAAACTCGCATTCGCAAGACGTTTGAATCTGTCGACCGGTAAACGGGGCAACAAGCCGACACGCACAGCATTGTGCAAATCCAGATGTTGCCCTAGACTGCCGCAAATCCAAACAGCCTGTAAATCGCTTGGTTTCAAATCGGCAAACCCGAGTAATTGCATCATGGCTGCAGCGGTCGAAGCCTTGGCTCGTTGAAAAATATCGATATCGCCACCAAAAATCGCCGACCGAGCACTGCCGGCATCAAGCCGATAACCTGTACCGCTCGACTGCAATGATTGGGCAAAGCGACCGGAGGGTTTGAGTATTTGCTTGTCCAACATCACCGCAATCGCATCGATGAAGCCGCTGGCACAATATCCTCGAATCGGCTGCTCGTCGATCGTAGTCATCAGCCAACGCTCGCCGTCATCGCGTACACGATATATGGCGCCCGTTTCAGCCGCCAAGCCATTGCGCATCCCGACCCCTTCAAACGCCGGCCCACCCGGAACCGATGTCACCCATACCGTAGTACCGTCCCACAGAGCAATTTCAGTATTGGTTCCCAAATCCGCCAACAGCATCGGACTAGATTGCTCGGTAATTCCCGTGGACAAAAGATCGGCCAATAAATCCGAACCGACAAAACCGGCCAATGGCTGAACGATCGAGATATCCGCGTGAGGCATACGCCAATCATGGCGCCACGAGGCCACATCATCGATTTTGCACTCGATAGGGCTATGCCAATTTTCAAGCCGATACAAATCATCGCTATCGTTACCGCCACCAATCAGCATCAGCATAACGGTGTTTCCGACGATGATAATCTGTCCGGTTTCGGCAAGGAAATGAGCCACTTCCCCAAAATCTCGACTCAAAATATCTCGAATGCCATCCAAGATAGCCTTACGCCCTTCGGTCATCAAGTCCCGCGAGGCATGAACGTCCAATCTTTGGGCATCCAAACGAGTCAAGACATCGGCGCCATGCGCCACTTGAGGATTGATGCCTACCCGGCAACCGATGAACCGAGCGGTGGGGCGATGCCAAATAGACAAACGAATATGAGTCGTTCCTAGATCGACCGCAATGCCATACGGTTTCCGAACCTCGTCGGTAACTTTCGAAAACACTACCGTAGGCCACTGGTATCGATCCGGACTCCTCCATTGCGACGCCGGAGCAGGATGAGCAAGATACGCTTCACCGTCACTCAGAAGCCTTAATTGGCAGGCGAGCCGATAACCCTGCTCCAATTGATCCGGCAACAATTTCTGCCGTTCCACCGGAGTCGGAAGATTGAACCGACCGGAAATAACTTGTATCAAACAAGCGCCGCAAGTACCCAGCCCGCCACAGGCCGCACGAACGCGAATTTCGGTGTGATCGAGCGCTTCTCGAACCGATACCGAATCGGACAGGTAAAGCTCTAAACCGCAATTATCCGTGTTGACGCGTAACCGGTGATGTTTTTGTTCTTCGATGGATTCTAAATTTTTTGGCATCGGTCTTTTAGCCGCAATTCCGGACACTATCACGGAGGGTGGAACTCATATTACTATAGTAATATTCATGAAGGTCTGGCAATCGATCGTCTCGGCAAATGAAAGTGCGCGGCAGGCGGAGAGTGCGGTCACTCGCCCGATAGGACGATAGGACGCCGATGCCGAATTTTGATCTACGATGATGATAAATAAATTTTGAGGTCTTGATGTCAAACGATACCACGAGCATTGATAAGCGCCCCAGCATTCTGATAGTCGACGACGAAAGCGTCAATCTTTCGGTTTTCGGACAATATTTGATGGCGGATTATGCGGTCTTGGTCGCAACATCCGGCGCTAAAGCCTTGGAAATAGCGAATAATAACTCCTTGGACCTAATCCTGTTGGATATTATGATGCCCGGCATGGACGGTTACGAAGTCATTAAAGTTTTAAAAGCTAGTCCGAAGACACAAGACATTCCGGTCATTTTCGTGACGGCCTTGACCTCCGGACTAGACGAAACGTTCGGTTTTTCATTGGGTGCGGCGGATTATCTCTATAAACCCTGCAACTTATCGATATTATCGGTTAGGGTCAACTCACAGATAGAACTAAAAAAAGCGCGCGAGCGCTTACAAAATCAAAATATTCATCTCGAAGCGGAACTACAAAAACGCTTGCAAGAAAATCAAATAATTCAATCCGAACTGATGCAATCGGAAAAACTCGCCGCGATCGGTCAATTAGCGGCCGGCATTGCACACGAAATTAATAATCCGTTGGGGTTTATTTTTTCCAACCTCAATTCCTTTCAAGAATATGCCCTCGAAATATTCGACTTGATCGACCAATACGATAATCAACTCTCTAAATGCCGGCACCAACCTGACTGTATCTCGAAATTACAAGATTTGAAGCAGCAAAAAGACTGGAATTTTTTGCGCGAGGATATCGCCGATCTAATTTGCGAATCCAAAGAAGGTTTAACCCGAGTGCGAAATATCGTCCGTGCCTTTAATCAATTTACCGATGACAACGGCCAAGACTGGCAGCAATGCGATATCAAGCTGAGCTTGGAGACGACCTTAAAAGTGTTCGTCTGCAGCCAAAATATCCAATGCCGTATTCGCAAAGAATATGGCGACACGCCCGAGATCGAATGCATTCCTCAACTCATGAATCAAGTTTTTTTGAGTTTGCTGACCAATGCCTGGCAAGCCGTCGACGAATCCGGTGAAATCATCATACGAACCGGAACCGACGGCAAACAGATCTGGGTGGAAATTGCAGACAACGGCCACGGGATTAATCCCGACCATCTGCATAGATTATTTGAACCGTTTTTCACGACGCGCCCCATTGGCAAAGGCATCGGCCTTGGCTTATCGACCGCGAATAATATCGTCCGAGCTCATCATGGCAGAATCGATGTTTCGAGCCAAATCGGAGAGGGCGCCAGTTTTAAGATTTGGTTGCCTATTCATCAAACGCATGAATGAATGATTATACCCCTCGTAGATCAAAATTCGGCGCCGGGGTGCCCGTCAAAGGACGCCGTGAATACGTCCCTGTAGGCTCTATGCCAGCTCCATGCTGGCAAAGCCTTTGCCGAGCACCCCGGTGCCTCCTTAGACACTGCCGAAATTTGAAGTACGAAAGGTATACTTTCGCGCAGGCATCGACTATCTATTGCTACCGGCATACTCACCGATATACTCCACTTCCACTTCGGCAAGCCCTTTAACGCCAATCGCTTTAGCCGCGCCTTTCGATAGATCAATCAAACGATTTTTGGTGAAGGGGCCGCGATCGTTCACGACCAAAATAATCGACCGGCCATTTTGCAAGTTAGTCACTTTGACTCTGGAAGGTAAAGGAAGCGTTTTATGCGCGGCGCTTAAACCTTCGGGATTAAACTTGACGCCCATCGCAGTGCGATTGCCGGATTCGGCGCCATACCAAGAAGCAATGCCTCTTTCCTTATAACCATTGGGGTTGGCCAAGGGATAGTAGCGTTTGCCTCTAATTTGGTAAGGCCTGTTATAAGGCGCATCTCTCTTGAATTCGATGACTCTACCGAAACCATCATCCAATACCGGCTGTTTGGAAGAACAGCCGAATAACATCATAGCGACAATCGCCAAAACGGCGACGAACCCGAAATTACGTCTAACGGGCAAATGATACGGTTTTTTATGCAACAACTGAAAATCCATAAGATACTTAAAATTCAATATATTGACGAGCATTCTTAAAATAGCTTAATAAACTTAACGTCTGCTGAAGGCTCAGTAACGAATCGATATGACCGCTAGGATATTTTTGCCTAAAACTCAAAAGAGAATATTGCCACCACCGGTATTCTGATCGGCCGCGATTTGCAGTAAAGTCTTAAATATTAGATACTCCCAGTTCCAAAAGGTGGCTTATAATCATTTTTCATTGATTTCACGACACTTCAAATGCAGCTGCCGCTCATCCATCAAATTTAAGTTTCCAATTAATCATACTCTCTCGATAATACCCGAGACGTGGATACCAGTAAAAATTGGCGTCAACTCGGTTAATCGAAGTTTCCACCTTCACCAATTTGCACACTTTGATTGCTTACAACCGGGATGATTCAGGGCAAACGCATTAAAATAATCAATATATCAATATGTTATCCTGTTACTTAGAACGCTTAGTCAATTCGGCTTAACTTATGGCACCCCTCCCTGGGCCCCGTTAGGCCGCGCCGAGCACTGGCGATTTTGCCGAGAATAGCCCGTTAGGGGAGCGGCAGGGATGCCGCTCGTTTTCGGAGGGCTAGGGATAGCCCTTCCGAAAACCCTCGGCAAAATCGTCAGCGCGCAGGATGCAGCGGCCTCCGGGTGTCTTTTCTTTTGGATACTTTTCTTTGGACAAGCAAAGAAAAGTATCGCGGTTGTCGGTCCGCGAACCGACTACACATAAGCGTCGCGATAGCGACACAAAGCCTTATTTAGGTTTCAAATAAACTAAATCTTTATAGTTAACCAGGAAAAAGGAATATTTTAACTATTTGATTTTCTATAGTGTTTTAATGCGTTTGCCCTGCGGGATGATTGCAATGCCGCGACATTTTGGTAAACAAGACTTATGACCGAGTACGCTACGAAAACGACTGACTCTCAACACGAGGAATAAACATGAACATCAACGCAGCAATTTCATTGACCCGAAATCCAAGTCTCTGGCTATTGCTATTTTACTTGATGGCACCGTTTAATTTAGCCTGGTCTCAAGACGCACAACAAGCAACAGAACCCGAGAATAGCACCGAATCCGTTACGCTCGACCAAACCATCGAAGCCATTTCGGAACGTCGTAAAGCCTTGGAAAATGAAAGAACTGAAATCAACCGGCGTTTGCAAAAAGCATCGGGCCAAGATGCCGAACTATTACAAAAGCAACTCGCACTGCTGGAGCAAACAGCGGCAACCTTTACGGCACAAATCATCGAACTCAATCGAAGTCAGGAACTAGATGCTCAAAAAGCCGCCGACTTACAAGAAATTGCCCGACTAGAAAAAGATCCTAAGCCTGAAAAACCTGTTTCAGTTTTGGATTTGGACCGTGCACGAGAACAACTCGCAATAGAGTCGGCCCGGGTTAAAGTAGTTCGCGCCAAAGTCGATTTGGCAAAAGAAGACTTGGCACAAGCGCAACTGGTATTTAAACAAACACAAGACAAACTGACTCAATTACAAAGTCAAAATGGAGCAATCGAGCCCTTGCTGCTGAAAGCGACGGAATTCGAAAATGATCTCGCCGAACAACAACAGACGCTTCGCGAACTGGAACTGAAAAACGAAGAAAAAACGTTTTCAGTCTATGACACCCATCTTGAGCTATTACGTCGTCAAGTCGACTATTTACAGCAACACGCGCGCTTCGACAGTGCGGAATTAACCAAGAAAAACGAGAGCATCCGCAAAAATCAATTCGAACTGAACCGCGATTTGTCTCGACTCAACGATCAGCAATCAAAGGCACAAAGCCTATTGGATCAAGCTAGGAAGCGTCTGGAAGCGACTTCTTTCGAAGATATACAAGCCATTGAAGAAACAGAAGCGCGCCGCCTGGAACTAGAAGCACTTAAATCGAAAACCGATGCTGCGCAACGCAAACTAAAATTATTTTCGGAAAAAAAGGAGTTATGGCAAAAGCGCCATGCCGTATTCAACGAATCGGTCGAACGACAGGAATTACCGAACTGGCGATCTCAGGCCAACTCAGCCATCGCAGAAATCGAGCAAGAGCAAGCCACGATTAAACTTTGGCTCAGCGACTGGCAAAGCCGACTGAATGGGGTCGGCAGCAAAACGGCTCCGAATAAATCCTTTTGGCTATCACGTCAAAGTGAACACATACAAAGTATCATCGACACATTGACCGATTTAAACGGAGCAATGGATGAAACCCGCCGGCTTCATCAATACTTGATCGACGATATTAATGCCAGAACATCGCAATACAACCTTCGCGACCGGATCAAAAGTTTAATCAACATGGAGATCAATCATAATTCGCTATGGGATTGGCTTTATGCCTTCGCCATCGCCTCGATGACCTTCATTTTATTATTCGTTTTGCGTTGGTTCCTAATGCGCGGTTTAAAGCATGCCGCCGAACGCAAGCATTTTTCCCAAGCGAATGAAATGCTAAGCACCGTCAAACGCGCCAATCTCATATTCTTTCTAGTCATCGCTGTCTTTTTCTCATCATTATCGTTAACGCTAGACCCCGCCACCGATACGACGATCGCCAAAATCACAAAAGTTGTTATCGCACTACAGATCGCGATTTGGCTGAGCGGTTTTATAAGAGCCTGGATTTTCCGTATCCTGTCGCGCAAAACCAAACGCGACGGCGCCAGCATGGGCGCATTGGCCATCCTTAATTTCACGAGCCAAATAGTGTTATGGTCGGTAGCAGTATTGCTTATTCTGCAAAACCTCGGTATCGATATCACCGCGTTAATTGCCGGCCTCGGTATCGGCGGTATCGCAGTCGCCTTGGCGCTGCAACGAATCCTCAGCGATTTATTCGCATCGCTATCAATCGTGCTCGACAAACCCTTCGTGATCGGCGATTTCGTCAATTTCGGCGATTATTTCGGCACCATAGAGCATATCGGCATCAAAACTACTCGATTGCGTAGCCTGACCGGCGAGCAGATCATTTGCGCCAACGGCGAACTGCTCGATACCCGCATCCGCAACTATAAACGCATGCAAGAGCGGCGCGTAGTTTTCAAACTTGGAGTGGTCTATGATACGCCCTATAAAAAGCTGCAGAGCATTCCGGCAATGCTCAAAGCGATCATCGAGAAGCAAGATAAAACTCGCTTCGATCGCGCTCACTTTTTTCAATACGGTGATTTCTCTCTCGATTTCGAAATCGTCTATTATGTGCTGAGCCCTGACTACGGTTTATTCATGGATGCGCAGCAAGCAGTCAATCTGGATATTTACCAACAGTTCCAACAGGAAGGCATCGAATTCGCTTATCCGACTCAATCACTGTATTTGCATAACAGGCCTGTTTCGCAGCCTAAATTATCTGAAATCGGATAATCGAGCCCCAGGAAAACCCATTGGCCAAGTAAATGAGTCTAAATCAAGGAAGCATCATCGCGAATATCGTTCAAATACTCGAACGGCGTATATTCTTGGCAAAAGTCTGTTGGAAAAACGGAACAATCGCCTCGCTTACCGAGTTGGGTGATGAAGACCCGGACAAACCTTATCTGTTACCGGGCTTTATCGATGCGCATGTGCATATCGAAAGCTCGATGCTGACGCCGTCCGAATTTGCACGGATCGCGTGCCGGCACGGTACCGTCGCTACCGTTTCCGACCCGCATGAAATCGCCAATGTGCTCGGCCTGGAAGGAATTCGCTTCATGTGCGATAGCGCCGCGTTGACGCCGATGCCGATATTGTTCGGAGCGCCTTCGTGCGTTCCGGCAACTCCATTTGAAACGTCCGGCGCGCGCCTCGACAGCGTACAATTGGCCTGGCTGATCGAAAACCGGCAAGCAAGTTATCTATCGGAAGTGATGAATTATCCGGGAGTTTTGCACGAGGATGCCGAACTCATGAATAAATTGGCATTGGCCAAGCGTTTCGGCTACCCGATCGACGGTCATGCGCCCGGCCTGAGCGGTGAAGACGTCAAGCGCTATGCGGCGGCCGGCATTTCGACCGATCATGAATGCAGCACGCTCGATGAAGCCCGCGAAAAACTCGCGGCCGGCATGCATATCTTGATTAGGGAGGGCTCTGCGGCGCGCAATTTCGAGGCATTGCATCCGTTGATCGGCGAAGCTCCCGAGCGCGTGATGTTGTGCAGCGACGACAAGCACCCGGACGACTTGGTTGCCGGCCACATCAATGTCTTAGTAGCTCGGGCCATCGCGCACGGTCATAGCGTTTTCGATGCCTTGCGCTGCGCCTGTTGGAATCCGGTCGACCATTATGATTTGCCGGTTGGCCGCCTGCGGGTCGGCGAGCGCATGGACGCGGTACTCGTCGAAAATCTAACCGACTTTAGCGTACTCGTCACTTGGATTGCCGGCCAAAAAGTCGCCGAGCACGGCAAAAGCCTGTTGGTGCATCATGAAACAAAACCCGTCAATCGTTTCGCCGCCGTACCGATCGACACATCCGATCTCAAAGTGCCGGCGAGCAACAAGCAAATCCGTGTGATCAAAGCGTTCGATGGAGAGTTGTTCACGCAAGCTTTATTACGCACGCCTAAAATCGAGCATGACAAGATTGTGCCCGACATCGAATGCGACCGTCTATTGCTGGTCGTCGTCAATCGTTACGAAGTCGCCCGCCCGGCACTGGCCTTCATCGAAGGCTTCGGCTTGCAACGAGGCGCGTTGGCGTCGAGCGTCGCGCACGACTCGCATAATATTATCGCAGTCGGTGCCGATGCCGATGCCATTTGCCTAGCTGTCAATGCGGTGATCGCGGCGCAAGGCGGCATTGCGGTTGCGGACCGGGAGCATGTCGAATTACTGCCGCTGCCTATCGCGGGCCTTATGAGCGATGCCGACGGCGATAGCGTCGCGGCGCGCTATGCCGAATTGGACGCATCGGCCAAGCGACTGGGTTCGCCGCTGCGTGCGCCGTTCATGACTTTATCGTTCATGGCCCTGCTGGTTATTCCCGAATTGAAATTGAGCGACCGAGGTTTGTTCGACGGTCGGACATTTTCCTTCACTTCATTGACGGTAACGCCGTGATGACTCGTTTTATCTTGAATCGACAACTGATCGAGGATCATGCCCACCCGGCAACGGTCGTTCTGGACCTGATTCGTCAGCGTCCGAGCCTGACCGGCACCAAGGACGTCTGTCGGGAAGGCGATTGCGGCGCCTGCCAAGTGCTGCTCGGATCAATGCGCGGCGGTCGCCTGCGCTATCAGGCCGTCAATGCCTGTTTGTTGCCGTTGGGCGCGATCGACGCATGTCATGTCGTGACGGTGGAAGGCCTGAACGCCGAATCCTTGAATCCGGTTCAACGCGCCTTAGTCGATTGCGGAGCGATTCAATGCGGATTTTGCACGCCCGGCCTGGTTTTGGCCTTGACCGGTTTTTTTCTGAATGCCGTGATTTCCGATGAAAAGGCCGCGATCGATGCGCTTGCCGGCAATCTCTGCCGCTGCACCGGTTATGCCGGCATCAAACGCGCGATAGCGCGGCTCTGCCGGCAATTCGACTTGTCCGGTTCGCCGCCGGAACGCAGGATCGACGATTTGGTGCAATGGCAAATCCTGCCGGCTTATTTTTCGGGCATGGATTCAAAACTATCGGCCATTGCGCCGCGCGATAAAACAGAGCCGACGCCGGACGCGGTACTGGTCGGCGGCGGCACCGATTTATGGGTGGCCCGTCCGCAATCGCTGCACGCTCAGCCCTTGGCGTTCTTGCCCGGCAACGCCAACGGCGTTCATGTCGACGGTGACGACTGCATCGTCGACGCCGAGACGACGATAGAACAACTTCGAACCTCTAAGTTGTTTCGACAATTGTTTCCGTCGGTCACGCAAGACTTTGAATTGATTTGCTCGGCGCCGGTCCGGGCGCGCGCGACGGTCGGCGGCAATCTGGTCAACGCCTCGCCGATTGCCGATCTGGCGGTGTTTTTTCTGGCCTTGAATGCCCGTCTGCTACTGGTCTCGCAGGACGCCAGCCGCACCGTTTCGCTCAAAGATTTTTTTCAAGGCTATAAACAAGTCGATTTGCAAAGCGGCGAACGCTTGCAAACCATCCGTTTCAACCGAAGAGCCGCGATGGGTTTCAGTTACGAGAAAGTCAGCATGCGCCGGCATCTCGATATCGCCGCCGTCAACTCGGCGCTCGGCATCGAACATGCCGACGGGCGAATCGTCACAGCCCGTTTATCAGCCGGCGGCGTTGCTCCGGTGCCGTTTTATTTCGAGAAGACCTGCGCCTATTTGCAAGGCCGTCCGATAACTCCGGCAACCGTTCTCGCCGCGATCGATATCGCCGGGCAAGAAATCGCGCCGATTTCCGACTTGCGCGGTTCCGCCGGCTACAAACGTTTATTGTTGAGACAGTTGATCTTCGCGCATTTCATGAAGCTATTTCCGGAAGTGATTCGCTGGGAGCAATTACATGCACGACAATGATCTCGAACTGCATGCCCAAGGGCGCTCGACTTTCGTCGACGATATCGCGCCGCCGGTCGGTTTGCTGCATGCCTTTCCGGTCGTCTCGACAATCGCTCACGGCTTGATCGCCAGCATCGATTTTAGCGAGGCCTTGGCGTGTTCCGGAGTTGCCTCGATAGTGACCGCAGCCGATATACCGGGCGTCAACAACATCGGCAATGTCGAGGCCGAAGAGGTCTTGCTAGCCGATAAAGCCGTGCTGTACCAAGGCCAACCGATCGCCGTGGTCGTTGCCGCATCCGAAAGCGAAGCCCGGCATGCGGCCGCGCGCGTCAAAGTCGACTACCGCGAACTGCCCTCCGTGTTCGACGCACGCGAGGCGCACCGGCAAGGCTTGCACATCGCGCCGCCGCGCATTTTTTCGCTCGGCGATGTCGAAGAGGCCTGGCAAACATGCGATGTCATCGTCGAAGGCAAGGCACAATCGGGCGCGCAGGAGCATGTCTATCTGGAAACCCAAACCGCGCTCGTCTATCCGCTGGAAAACGGTGCTTTACGAGTCGTTTCGGCCACGCAGTCGCCGGGCATGGTGCAGCGGGTCATCGCGCGCGTGCTGAAACTGGCGATGACGCAGGTCGAAGTCGACGTGCTGCGCCTCGGCGGCGGTTTTGGCGGCAAGGAAGAACAAGCGACGACCTGGGCCGCAATCGCGGCATTGGCGGCTAGCCTCCAGCAACGGCCCGTCAAAATACGATTGAGCCGAAGCGACGACATGCGCTGGACCGGCAAGCGTCACCCTTACGATGCCGATTTCAAGATAGGCTTGGCTCGCGGCGGCAAGATCTTGGCTTATCAAGTCAGTTTTTACCAGAATGCCGGTGCGTTCGCCGATCTTTCGCTGGCTATCCTGGAACGCACGCTGTTTCATGCCTCCAATAGTTATTTCATTCCGAACGTGCGCGCGGCCGCGGTCAGTTGCCGCACGAATCTGCCGCCGAATACCGCATTCCGAGGCTTCGGCGGGCCGCAGGCGATGTTCGTGCTGGAAGCTGCGATTTTCAAAGCCGCTGCGGCATTGCAAATCGATGTTGCCGAAATTCAGCGCATTAATTTATTGCAAGAAGGCCAAGCGTTTCCTTACGGCATGCCCGCGACGGAATGCCGGGCGCGGGATTGTTGGGAGCGTTTGCAAGAAAAGCTTAGCTTATCACTGCTACAACAGGCGATAAACGACTTCAACGCGAGCCGTCGACTCGAGAAAAAAGCCTTGGCGTTGATGCCGATCTGCTTCGGGATTTCGTTTACCGCGACTTTTCTGAATCAGGCCGGCGCGCTAGTGCATGTTTATGCCGATGGTTCGGTCGGCGTCAGTTGCGGCGCGGTCGAAATGGGCCAAGGCGTCAAGCAAAAAATCCGAAACATCGTTGCTTTGACCTTTTCGATAGCTTCAGACCGCGTCAAGGTTGAAAGCACGAATACCTCGCGCATCGCGAATATGTCGCCGACCGCGGCCAGCGTCGGCGCCGATCTCAATGGTCAGGCGGCTTCATTGGCTTGCCGGCAGATTCTTCAGGGTTTGAAAAAAGTCGCCGCCGGATTGCTCGATATCGAGGCCGAAGCGGATAAAGTCGCCATCGAACAAGAGCGCGTGTATTTCAACGGCCAGCCGACCGCAATCGTCTGGAATCAATTGATTTCCGCGGCATATCTGTCCCGAACGGCGCTGTCGGCGCATGCGCACTATGCGACGCCCGGCGTCTATTTCGACAAAAGCAAAGAACAGGGCCAACCTTTCGCCTATCATGTTTACGGCTGCGCCGCCATTGAAGTAACGGTCGATTGCTTGCGCGGGATTTATCGCATCGATGAAGTCGTTATCGTGCATGACGGAGGCAAGAGTCTCGCGCCCGAAGTCGATCTCGGCCAGGTTGAGGGCGGTCTGATGCAGGGCTTGGGATGGATGACGATCGAAGATATCCGTCATGATAGCCAGGGTCGTTTACTGAACGATACGCTGACCGCCTATAAGATTCCCGATATTCATTTCGCGCCGGAAATCAGCATCGAATTTTTGGCCAAGGACAATCCGGCCGCGATTCTGCATTCGAAAGCGGTCGGCGAGCCGCCGTTCATGTATGGGATCGGCGTGTATTTCGCGCTGATCAAGGCGATTCAGGCTTTCAACCCGGCCTTTAAACCGGAGTTCAGCGCGCCGATGACGCCGGAAAAAGTGTTGCTGGCCTTGTATTCCGAAACATAATGGCACTGTTGACGCTGCGCAACAGCATGTCGGGCGCGTTGATTTATGCGGCGGGAGATAGCGCCGCGGCATTGTTGACCGACGAATTCCAATGGTTTCGATTGCTCGGTATGATGCTGGTCGGGGGGACATTGTATGCAATCGAAATTCCAGCCTATTTCAATTGGCTGGCGCGTTGTTTCAGAGGGAGCGATCTTCGCAACCGTATTCTACGCGCCTTGCTGGCTCAGGCGTTTTTCAATCCGCTGTGGATCGCGCGGCATATCGCATTGATCTATTGCGTGTCGGGCCGCTTTGCCGAACTGAACTGGCAATTACTGAACATCGGTTTGGCGTCATTTCTGCGCATCGTGCCGCTGGCGATTGCGGCCAATTACCTGATTCAAAATCATATTCCGCTGCGCTGGCGTTTCATCAGCAGCGCGATTTTTTCGGCGATGATGGCGGTCTATTACGCGATGAGTGAGGCATTCTTTGGCTAGGCTAAGGAGTATGCACAAAATAACTTCTGGAATAGTAAGCTTTGTGGAGGTTCGATGACTCGCTTGACAGGACGCCGTAAATACATCCATGTAGGCTTGACGGCGGCTATCCCTGCCGCCGACAGCTGTCAATCGAGCCACCGAACCCCCTTCCGACATTTGAAGAAGTTCCTTCATGTTTGTTCCTAAGTCGAATTTTTTGTGGCACTGGCTTGCGGACCGGCTGACACGGCATCGTTCCGTCATGCTCATGATCGTCGTCGAAAGTCATGGCAGTTCGCCCGGCAAGCCGGGGGCGAAAATGGCCGCGACGGCAAACGGCGAATGCTTCGGCACGATCGGCGGCGGTGCGCTTGAAAGCGCCATGCTTAAAGAAGCCCGTGCGGCCTTGCAAGAGATTGCATTCGAGCCGAGGCTCAGACGCTTGCAGCATCATGTTGCGGAAGATGGTGAAGCATCCGGCATGATCTGTGGCGGCGAGCAGACCGTTTTACAGTATCCTTGCCGACAAGATCAGTCCGCTTTATTCCGAAGCTTGGCCGACAATCCGCAAGGCGTGTTGACACTGTCGCCGGCCTGCATCGCATTCGATGACGCGCAAACCTTGCCTGAGTCGTGCCGGTTTACCCGGCAAGGCGATAACGATTGGCTGTATCGGGAATCCGTCGGTTGGTCCAAACAAGCTTATATCATCGGCGGCGGTCATGTCAGTTTGGCCTTATCGAGGATCCTGGCGACGCTCGATTTCGATATCACCGTAATCGACGAACGCGAAAACCTCGATACCCTAACACGCAATAGTTATGCAAGACAAAAACTGAAGCTGCCGTATCGCAATGTCGGCAATGCGATACCGGAAGGCAATCAAGTTTATGTCTTTATCATGACGCATAGTCATTATGCCGACCAGAAAATCGCCGAGCACTTGGCCGGCAAAAAAGTCGCCTATCTCGGCGTATTGGGCAGCCGGAAAAAAATTGCCCACCTCAAAGCCAAGCTTGCCGAAACGCTGTCCTGCGATGAGCTTCAACGCATTCGAGGTCCCATCGGCTTGCCGATCCATAGCCATACGCCCGAGGAGATCGCAGTCAGTATCGCGGCCGAATTGATACAGATTAGCAATAGTGCGAATTCCGCACCCTGTTTATTAAGTGACTGATCAAAAAAAACCAATAAACAATGGAATGATCAGATGTTTTTGACTATCCGCCGCAATTCAATAATCAAGTTGGGGATATCATCCTGAATAATACTCCATAGAGTATCGTTATCGATTCCCAAATAACCGTGTATCAGTCTGTTGCGCGTTGCGATGATTTGCCGCCAAGGAACTCTCGGATTGGCTTCCCTGACTTCCGCTGGGATATGAGTTGCGGCCTCTCCGATCAATTCAAGATTACGAACCGTTGCGTCATAGTTTAAACCGGTGGTTTCAAATGACTGCCGATCCAATCCTTCACAATAAGCCAAAACATTTTCGGCAAAATGCAGCATATCATTCAAATAAAATCGCCATTCCCGTTCAAACATTCACGGCTTCCCGCTCTATAAAAGGCCGTAATTCGGTTCTAACCGCTTTTTCAGTGACTAAATCGACCGGCACGCCCAGTTCATCTTCCAACAAAAACTGTACACCGAAATATTTTTCCGAGGTAGCCGGCCCGTTAAAGGCTACGATAATATCGACGTCGCTATTCGGCCCCGCTTCATTGCGCACGGTAGAACCAAACAAAGCCAGCCGCGTCACGCCGTAACGCTCCATTAACATAGGTTTTAATTTTTCTAAGATTGCCAATGCGCACTGCCGATTCATAGCATTTATCCGATTGACTCAATTTTCAAATCACGATCTGCCGCGATTCCTGCTCGTCGAATCATGTTCTTGTTTACCATGTGATTGTAGGCACCAAGCCCAAGCTATTAATTTCCTCATTGACTGATTCAAGCGCCTGATGCACTTCTAAAACTCGCTGATAATCCCAATACTTTAGCCGGTCGTTAAGTGCTTGAACGCCTGACGCATGTTTCTTGATTTTCTCTATCTGAACGGAATCGGAAACAGCCACGACAGTCTGAACGGCTGGATTATTGACCGCCTTCAGTAAATTCAAAATCAGGCTGTCAATCGATCCCTTGGTTTGAACTTCAAACACATATACGACGCGCCCCATATTGCCTATGGTTTGCTCCCATAAGGTATCCACACGGGAACCATCCGCCACTTTAACCTCTGTACGACTTTCCAATCCGAGCCATTGACCGATATCTTTCAGCTTATCCCGTATTTCGTCATGGATAAATTCAGCCGCTTCAGAGTCGATCTTCTCGGAACTGACTACATCCTCATTCTGACTTGATTTATAAATGGTGCTGAGATTGTTTTCAACTTGTAATTCTTCCCAAATGAAATAATCCGCAATTAACAAATCGGCATCAAGAAAGCCATTCGCTTTCAATTCCTGCACGATGGTTTTGGTTATTTCCGACAATTCGACATAGCGTTTACCGGTAAGCTGATAATTGTAACGCGGCAGATTATTCACACCGAGGTAATTCAGTCCAACGTAGGCCCGGCGGTTCCATAACATGCATTCATCAGGATGAACATAGCAAAGAATTTCGCTGATCATTGCCGGCCCCATTCCTTTGATTTTCGAACGGAATCGATCCCATCGTTTTTCTACCGGTTGTTCTCCCCACACGAGTTCCGCCAATTCGGTCTTGACGGTATCGAATTCATGATCGGACACCATTTTATCGGTTACATATTTCTTGTTTCCCCAAATCAGCATTGCCCAAAGTTTACCGATGTATTCTTCGAACTCCTCCAATTCCATTTGAAGAATTTTATCCTTTGTCCAAGACCTATAATATTGCTGGCGTGACTTACGTTCCGAAGTATCGCTAGCAAAACGATCAGGCTCATTCTGCTGAAAATTTTTATACGCTTGTATATGCTTTTGAAGTTTAAAAGTATCCACTTTAAAGCTCTAAATTAATAACCATTATCTGAATCATCTCAGATTCTCTTTGCATGAAAAACGATCGCAACAACCGGTTCGGGCTAGATCTCGGCCTCCGCCTCGCTCTGGTTATCGGCATCTTTTTCAATCATGCGGGACTTTTCCGGCTCTACAATCCAGTCGCGTGCCATTTCCGTTTTGAGTTGCTGATAAAACGCATCGATTTCCAGGCCGGAATAATTCCATAAAGCTTTCGATGAAAGCTCGCCATTGTGTTTGGCGAGAATGGCGGATAGCGGAGCCTGATCTTTATTGTTGGGACTGACTTTGAGTTTGAGTTTTGACACCAATTCTGTTGTGGGGGTTTTCATTTTTTGGTCTTCTTTAATATTGGTGCCGGTAATAGAGGCCACCGCCGCTTGGGCGAGTTTTCTCGCTGTGGTTTTAGCTTTAGCAAAATGATTTTCTAGTTCATCGCAAAGCGTCATTAAACTTGCGACTTTTTCTACTATGCGTCCTTGTTCTTCAATCGGTGGCAGTGGTATTTCAAATTGTTCAAGCACCTTTTTACTCAAGCCTTCTCTCGCCATGCCTACTTGTCTGCCCCATATCATTTTTTGAGCATAAGGCGATAACATACACAAATGTAAATAAAGCCTCGTTTCTAAATTAGTCGCTCTGATAATAGTAACGTGTTGACTGACATTGGCTTGTTCAAAATCATCTGGTACTAATGCACAACGACCTAACGAGGCACCAGTGATATTCAAAAGGATGTCTTTCGGCATAACTACTGTGTTAGTCATCTTTTCATGGGTATTTTCTGGTATGTATGCAACATCATGCATCCTAATTCCATCATTCCAAATGTTTTGGGATCGCAGAAAAGGCACTCCTTTATTAACATAAACACTTTTGCCACCACGCGGAGTACTGCCTGAACCGATTTTATTGGTGATAGCACCAAGCCGGACAAATACCCAACCTTTTGGTAGATTAAATGGCCTTTCTTCCTCCTTCACAGGTTGAAATTTAGTTTGGTTTGCAATTTTTTTATTTTTTAAAAGCCTCTCTTTTTCCTTAGCTATTTCTAAAACTAACTTACTAGCATCGGTATCATCAGGTTTTTGTATAACTAAATTTCCTTTTATTGCGGAATCCAGTATCAATTTACGCAACCCTACAACATCCTCGGGCTCATTAAACATTAACGACATATTACTTTGCACACGCAGCCAGGCATCTTTGAGTTCGTGGGGACTTTGGGCGTTGGCGAGAGCGTCCAGTGCGGTAATGCGAGTAAGGGTTTGCAGTTTGCGGCGTTTTTGTTGTTGGGCTTCCAGTTTGTCGCATAACGCCATGAGTTCATCGACTTTGGCGACAATGCGTATTTGTTCTTCCTTAGGCGGCAATGCAAACATCGCGAAACGACCAGCCTCAGTCCCCATCCTAGGAAGATTCATACCATGTGTTGAGTTATTAGCGTAGTTAATAAAAAATGGTGATTTTAAATACCATCTCAAGTAGGCTGGTACAACACCATCAAACACACTGATAGGCATAATTTCTGTGGTGCAAACACCATCCTCATCAGCAAGCACCACCTTATCAAGATAAGGTCTTAGCTTACCGTAAAGCACATAGTTGGCTAAAAAACGATTCTTTGAACTTCTAAATCTTCTCTCTTTAGCTCGAATTTTTTTTACTAATGTTGATGTTTGTTTCTCAATATCTTCTAGCTCTAGCACCCAGGTTTCATCGGTAACATCTGAATACTCTGCCTTTAGCGTTACGCCATATGTTGTAACTTCGCCTAAACGACACCATTTCCAGGAGTCCGGCAAATCCCAAGGATGATCTTTTCTATCTACTTTAGCGATTGGCTTCTGCCTGGGGATAGTCCCTTCAGAAATTTGTTTTCTCTTCTCATTCTGATTACTTTCGAAAAGGATTTCCGCAGGTATGTCGTTAAGTACACGCTCAGAGAGATCTCCCTGTATAGCAAGCTGAAGAATCAATTCACGTAACCTTTTCACCCCTTCCGGCGCATTAACAATATGCCCAAACTCGGCCAAAAACTGCTTGGCATCCATCAGTCTTGTTCCTCTTCTTCAAAATGGTGGGCAAGGGCCGCGGCGAGTTCGTCTTTTAGCAGATTTTGCGTTTCCTCGATATCCGCCAGCAGTTGTTTGTATTGGATCAGCAGTTCGTCCGGGTCATGGCTTTCCGCTTCCGGCGCATTGGGATTTTTGATGTCCAGATTGTAGATCGGCCAGTAGATGCGGTCGCCTGCGGCTTGTTCATCCTTGGCTTGCTGTTTAAGTTTTTCAGACGCATTGCGTTGTTCATCGATTTGTTGTTCGATCGGTACGCGCTGTTCTTGCTCTTTGATGCCTCTAATGGAATCGCGCAGATCTTTTATATGATTGTCAATGTTAGCTGCCTGGTTATTAAGCTTTTCCGCTTTATCCCAATAAGGTTTCGCTTTCGCTTCGGCGGCTTCCTTGATCGATTTAAAGTCGATTTTCCAGGCGAGCTCGCTTTCCTGGCGTTCGGCAAAGTCATCTTCTTCCTTGCCCCACCAGGCTTTTTCCTGTTCAAATTCTTCCAACCGAATGGGTTTGGTTTTGCTGTAGCTTTTATAGCCTTCGGGGTACGGGTGTTCGTAAAACCAAATCGTTTCCGTCGGCTTTCCTTTGGTAAAAAACAACAGGTTGGATCTTATGCTGGTGTAAGGATTGAACACACCATTGGGCAAGCGGATTATCGTATGCAGGTTACATTCTTTGAGCAGATTTTCCTTGATTTTGTTTTTTACGCCTTCGCCGAACAAGGTGCCGTCGGGCAATACCACGGCGCATCGGCCGCCGTCTTTCAATAACTTTCTGACGATGAGGGTCAGAAACATATCGGCCGTTTCACGGGCACGTACATCGGCAGGATAGTCGTTGCCCACGCCATCGTCCTCCATGCCGCCAAACGGCGGATTGGTGATCACACAATCCACTTGTTCATTGCGCGACCAATCGTTCCAGGCTTTTGCCAGAGTGTTGCGGTGTTCTATCTGACTCGGCACATCGATGCCATGCAACAACATATTGGTCGTACAGAGCAGATGCGGCAATTGCTTTTTTTCAAAGCCTCTAATCGAGGCTTCGATGGATTTTTTTTGTTCCGCACTCGATTTATCGGTCAGCTGTCCGTTCAGGTGGTCGATCGCGGCGGTCAAAAAACCGCCGGTGCCGCAAGCCGGATCCAAGACCGTTTCGCCCAACTGCGGATTGACCCTTTGCACCATGAATTGGGTAATGGCGCGCGGGGTATAGAATTCGCCTGCATTGCCTGCTGAACGCAGGTCACTGAGGATTTGCTCGTAAATGTCGCCGAGGTGTTGGCGAGTTTTGAAATCGTGAAAATTGATCGCTTCGTCGAGCTTTTCAATGACACCCAACATCAGGGTGCCGGATTTCATGTAATTATTTGAATCGATAAAGACTTCGCGCACCACCTTGGCCTTGGCGATGTGCACATTGTTTTCCGCGCCTTCGATGTTCATGTCTTTCAGGCCGGGAAATACAGTGACGTTAACATATTCGATCAGCTCATTGGCCGCGATCTGGGGCTTACCATCTTTATATTTCGCCCAATTGCGCCAACGGCACGCCTCCGGCAGTGGCGACCGATAGGTTTCGCCCCTGTCTTCCGCGTCGTCCTCCCACTCTTCTTCGCGCTGATCGAATATTTTTAAAAACAACATCCAGGTCAATTGGCCGATACGCTGGGCATCGCCATCGACACCGTCGTCTTTACGCATGATGTCCTGGATGGATTTGATGGTACTGCTTAGGTTCATGAACTCTTCTCTTTATTGCTTCAGCGATGTTCGCCGTAGGTCGGGTCAGCGTAGCGTAATTCGGCATTGATGGCGTAAAACGTCGGGTTACCCTACGCTAACCCGCACTGCCATTAAGTTAAGGACTTTTCCGTTCGCCCTGAGCCCTTCGGCTGCGCTCAGGAGAGCCTTGTCGAAGGGTGAATGGAGAAGTCCGAGTCGATAAGTTAAGCCGTCCATGGTTCGACAGGCTCACCACGAACGACTTAACTTAGGATTTCGCGACAAATATCTTCCCGTACCAATGGGGGTACGGTCTAGGGTTCAGTTACTCGCTTGACAGGACGCCGTGAATACGTCCGTGTAGGCTTGACGGCGGCTCCCTGCCGCCGACACCTGTCAATCGAGCAACTGAACCCTAAATCAAATAGGGAAGTTATTTATGACCGAATCCTTAATGGCATTGACACTAACCCGACCTACGCACTTTCGTCTTGGTAAAGTACCTGTTCAAGCTCGCTTAATGCCTGGGTAAATTTTTCCGGCCCGCCGAATATGCCCCGGCGTATTTGGGTTTTGGTGCCGTATTGGTCAAAAGGCGGTAATTCTAATATTTTTGGGTCTTCGATGTCTGCAATGCCGTGATCGGCGTATTTGTCTAGCAAGGATTCGAGCACGGCACGAGCTTGATCGCCATATTTGCCGAAGTAATTGCGCTTTTTGACCTTGTCGGCGCGTTCCTGCCGGGTCAGCGGTTTTTGATCGAAGGCGATATGTGCGACTAGATCGAAAACATCAAAGTCATCGCTCTTGGGTACGGCTTCTTTTATCAAATCAATGGGTATTCCCTGGTCTTCCAGTTCTTGTAATATCTTTTGCTTGCGGTCGGTTTCATTCCAACGTTTGAGAAAATCCTTGAGCGAACCGAATTCTTCTTTGAGTTTACGCCGCGAATAATCCCGTAGATCTTCGGTAATGAGTTTACCGTCCGCATCCAAATACCGAGTCTGTACGACGCCGTCGTTCACCTCGACATCATCGACATAGTATTTGCTGCGCCCTTGCCTTGGTTCGTCATCCTCTTTTTCCAGCCTTTCAAGATCGTATGGCGATGGTTCGGGTTCGCCCAGATCTTTTGTTTCGTCCGTTGCGAGATCTTCCGGCGGGACGATGGGGTCGTCTTCCTTCGGTTCGTAGATCACAACCGGCTCTCCGTCGAAGTCCGGGTCCGCGAACAAGCGCGTCGCGCCTTTAAAATCCATGATGGTAAAGTACAGTTTGTTGTAGTCTTCGCGAAGACGGGTGCCGCGGCCCAGAATTTGTTTGAATTCAGTCATCGAAAAGATGTTTTGATCGAGCACGATCAACTTGCAGGTTTTGGCGTCGACTCCTGTCGTTAGCAATTTTGATGTGGTGGCAATCACCGGAAACTTTTCGTCATTATCGATAAAGTAGGAGAGTTGCGCTTTGCCTTCCGTGTCATCGCCGGTTATGCGCATCACATACTTACGATTGCTGGCAGCTTCCGGTATCAGTTTTACCAGTTCCTGCCGCATGCGCTCCGCGTGTTCCTGATCTTCACAAAATATAATCGTCTTCGCATAGGGATCGATTTGGCTTAGATATTCCCAAACTTTTCTTGCGACGAAACGCGTCCGCTTTTCCAACACCATATTCCGGTCGAAATCCTTGGTGTTATATTCCCGTTGCGGGATTTCACTACCTGTTTTGTCGACTTTACCTTTTTCGGGTGTATAACCTGCCGCGTCTTTATCACTGACAATGCGAATGACTTTGTAGGGCGCCAGAAAGCCATCCTGAATACCTTGTTTGAGTGAATAGGTATAAATAGGATCGCCGAAATAACGGCTATTGGAAACGTCTTTGGTTTCTCGCGGTGTCGCGGTTAGTCCCAGATGGGTTGCGGATTTGAAATAATCTAATACTTCATGCCATGCGGAATCTTCATCGGCACTTCCCCGGTGGCATTCATCAATAACGACTAGGTCAAAGAAATCTTCCGGGAATTGCCGATAAATCTTTTTCCACTCTTCTTTTCCCGTCACGGCTTGATACAAGCACAGATAGATTTCGTAATTCTTTTTGACTTGACGATTGGTGATTTTATGCATGACTTCGCCAAACGGAGAAAAGTCTTGTTGCATGGTTTGATCGACGAGGATGTTTCGGTCGGCAAGAAACAAAATACGCTTTTTCTTTTTGGCTTTCCATAGTCGCCAAATAATTTGGAATGCCGTATAGGTCTTACCCGTTCCTGTAGCCATGACCAGCAATATACGGTCTTGTCCATTGGCTATTGCTTCGATGGTTCGATTGATCGCCACTCGTTGATAATAGCGTGGTGCCATACCCGTGCCGTCGCTATAGTACGGTTGTTCGATCAACTTGATTGAATCTTCAGTGGTCAATCCTTTCCATTGCAGATAGAGCGGCCATAGTTGATCGAGCCGTGGAAATTCTTCCAGGCTCAATTCGCGTTCGGTTGGATCGGTCAGGCCCGTCCTGTCATGGATTAGAAAACCATCGCCATTCGAACTAATTGAAAACGGCACATCGAGCATTTCGGCATAGCTTAGTGCCTGTTGCATACCCTGCCCGACCGGAAACTTGTTTTGCTTCGCTTCAATGATTGCGATCGGGACATTAGGGCGGGCATACAGCACATAGTCCGCTCGCTTGGGACCGCCTTTAGCATCGGGATTTTTGATTCGCGCCGCCAATTTTCCGCGAACCATCACACGACCGTCGGTCAGTTTGACTTCCTCCCGAAACTGCGTTTGCTGCCAACCCGCCTCAAGAATGGCAGGTGTAATGTATTTGGTGCAGATATCGCGTTCACTGAGTTTCTTTTTTTCCATGTGGGGAATCCTATCAAATGAATTGACCGAACTGGGGTTAATTTTATATTTGGAGCCTATTTATTCCACTATTCACTGCTGAATTGATTTGACCCCAGCATAGTTAGGAATATGCCCAAAACAAATTCTCTAAACAATAGGCTTAGTGGTACGGTGACTCGATTGATAAGATGCCGTAAATACATGTTTGTAGGCTTGATTGCGGAATCTAATTGCCGAGGTGTAAAAGTCTGCCCTGCTGCCAACATCCTAACTAGCCAAACCCTATACGTTCATAAATTTAGCCAATTTTTAAGTATAAAGGGAGCAGGATCAGCCTTGATAAACCTCATCATGACTACCGACATTAACCAAAATAATCTCTTTTTCGGAAATGATCATTTCAATGGTTATCCGATAGCTGAGGTTGATCGATACCGAATGCAAATCGGCTAATTTGCCTTTTAGAGCATGTAAACGAAGCGCCGGATGAAAAGGGTTTTGAGATAGTAATAGCAAGGTTTTTCGGTATTGCTCTTTTAATTCCGGGTGTTGCTTTGCAAAACGCCGAGCGCGTTTTTTGTAACTGTCGGTAAAGATCAAGCTATAAGTCATTCCACGAATGACTCGTTTATATGCCGGTCAATATTGTCCTTGCTGAAACGGCCTGCCGAAAGATCCTGTTTCGCTTCATAGAGCGCGGCCTCCAGCTCCATTTCACGCAAGTAGTGGTAATGATCGATCTTCATTACAACAAAAGACTCTTTACCTCGGACAGTAATCACTGCCTCCGGCTGATTGGCAAGATTTTCTTCTAAACAAGCAATCCCTTTGGTTTTTAAATCGTTTGCGGTAATCATTTCTATCGCCCTATAAACAACACGATTAACTATATGCCTTAGGGCACGACGAGTCAAATTGAGCTACCGGAAAAATCTTTCAGTGTGCCCAAGTGGTCCTCGCTCCGTCGATAGGCGCGCGATGTCGATTGCGAAAATTATGATTTTGCAGCTCGATGTCGAAACTTGACTGGCAAAGACTATATTCAAGGGACCGCTGATGCTTAATTCAACAGTAATGCTTGCAGGAGCGCGCCCTACAATTCACAAATCTGTAATCATTAGACTGGAAACTCCGCGACTCCGCGCGATAAATTTACCCGCCTTCGCGAAAGCCCGGATAAAGCGTCATGCCGCCATCGATATACAGCGTTGTGCCGACCACGTAATCGGATGCATCGGAGGCGAGCCAAACCACGGCACGAGCAATATCGGCCGGATCTCCGACGCGTTCGTACGGAATCAGCTTCAGTAAATCGGCTTCCGCCTCGGGGGTTTCCCAGGCGCTACGATTGATCGGTGTTTTGATCGCGCCCGGCGACACGGCATTGACCCTAATCTTGTCATGAGCGACTTCCTGAGCCAAACTCTTCATGAACATCAACAGGCCCCCCTTTGACGCGGCATAATTGACGTGCCCAGCCCAAGGAATGATGTCATGCACCGAGGAATTGCAAATGATCTTGCCGGCCGAACAGGACAATTCCGGCACCACACCTCGGCGAAGAAATTCCTTGACCGCTTCGCGGGCGCACAAAAACTGCCCGGTCAGATTGACCGCCATCACGGTTTCCCATTGTTTCAAGGTCATCTCGACAAAAGGCGCATCGAGCTGTATGCCTGCATTGTTGACCAAAATATCCAGACTCCCCCAAGTCTTGATGACTCGTTGAAACATCTCCATCACTTGATCTTCTTGGCTGACATCGGCCTGAACCGCAATCGCTTCGCCGCCCGAGGCTTGAATCTTTTCCACCAAGGTTTCTGCCTCCTCGTCATCGGACAGATAATTGATCGCCACACGCGCCCCCGCTTCGGCCAGTGCGACGGCAATCGCCGCGCCAATGCCGGAGCTACCGCCGGTCACTAGAGCACGCTGCCCGGCCAATGATTTCTCGATGATAAGCGGCATATTTGCCTCTCCTCTTTTCTATTGTTTATCTGGATAAATCATGTATTCCAGAGAGTTAAGACAGCATCAGGTAGCGCTGGAAGAAGTGTGCGCAGCATGGATGCTGCGCCCAAGCCTACACGGAAGTATTCACCCAGCACCTAAATTCCATAGCGCATTGGCTATGGTTAACTACCTTGGATAATTCATCCAGCACCTAAATAAGCCATGATTTTGAATCATTGCCAAAGACCTATGGAATTTAGGTGCTGGATTTAGGTGCTGGGTTCACGGCGTCCTGTCGGGCGAGTGACCGCATCCTACCCCCCTAGCACTTTTATTTGCCGGGGTGATAACGGCTTCTTCATAATTATTAGGTTGATGGAAAATCAAGGCAAACCCGCACCCGGCACATCAACTTCGACCATTTCGATGCGCCCCGATTTCAGGTTGTTGGCCTTGCCGGGATCGTCCGTTTCAGAGGTCGCGATGAATAATGTCCGGCGTTCGGGACCGCCTAACATGCATGCGTACGGCACGCCCAACGGCTTGATACGGGTCAATATTTTGCCACCCTGTTCGACCCGGATCACTTCGCCGGTTCCGGGACTAGCGACCCAGATGGCGCCTTCGTCGTCGAGACAAATACCGTCCGGCATTGCCTCGCTTAAATCGGCCCAAGTTCGGGCGTCTCGTAACAAGCCGTCCTCGCCGATCGTGAATGCGCTCAAGCGCGCCGCGAAGGTTTCCGCGACGATCAATGTCGCGCCGTCCGGCGTTATCACACAACCGTTCGGAAACAGCAAACCTTCGGCGGCGATCCGGCAGCTGCCGTCCGTTTCGACCGCAATCAGATGCGTCTTGGCTTGAGCCGCGCCGCCGTGCAAATCGTAGCCGAAGTTGCCGACATAAACGCGGCCGCCGGTTGTCGCGATCATGTCGTTGCAATGAAACGGGGCAAATGCGGACAAATCGGCATATAGCGTCCATCCTCGGTCTTCAAGCTTATAGACGGCACGCTCGGTCATCGCAACGACCAAAGGCGTTCCATCAGGCAACCAAGCCAGCCCGCCCGGCAGATCGTCGGTTTCTAAGATACACTGGGCCTGCCCGTCGGTTTTCACGGTCATCACACGACGCGCATGTTGATCGGTAAACCAAAGCCGATCGCCGCGCCAACGCGGCGCTTCAGGAAAGGCCAAGCCGGTCAGCAATATTTCGGTATCATGTTTCATCGCATTCGCTCCCAGAATAAGCCAGCCAATCCGCGATCGATTCAACCAGCGTTTCGACAGCTTGTTCGCTGTCGATTAAAAGAATGTCGTTAGCCGGTTCAAAGGTCGCGAGCTGGCTATCGAGCAATTCGGCGCCCAGGAAATGGCCTTGCCGTGTCGTCAAACGTCGATGCAGACTTTCCCGACTACAACTCAAGAACACATAGTTCACGTTAACTTCGCCCCCGCGCAATATTTTGCGGTAACTCGCCTTCAATGCCGAACAAGCCAGCACCGCCGAAATACCGCAATCAAGATAATGGATGATTTCGTTGTGCAAGCTGTCCAGCCAGGGTCTTCGGTCGTTATCGTCCAGCGCTTCGCCGCGCCGCATTTTTGCTATATTCGCTTCGGAATGAAACGTATCGCCTTCTATGAAAGGCCAGCCTAAATACTCGGCAAGCGCCTTGCCGACCGTCGATTTTCCGCAACCGGAAACGCCACCGATGATTACGACACGCGCGGTGCGATGCCCGTTTTCGTTCGACGAGTTCATGTTTCGATCGTCAGTCCGGTAACTTAAAAACACGATAACCCCACGCCGGAAAATCGAACCGGATGACTCCCTCATTTATTTCGACGGCTGGATTCTGCGGCTGCGAACTCAATAAGGCTTGCGTGTTATTTTCGGTTTTCGGTATCTGCGCTCCTTCAAGACGGCACTGGCCCGGCTGAGCGGCATAGTTGACGGCGACCCAGACCGTTTCTTCGGCCGATCGCCATCGATAAACGATGAAATTTCGCCAGGATTCGTTGCCGTCTTCGGTCGGTCGGCAATCCGCCAATGTCCATTCACCGCTTCTAAACACCGGTCTTTGCAAAGTCTGCAACAAACCGCTGTAAAACTCGCTCAAGCGTCGGTCGGCGGTCTCTTCAGGCCCACGGCACAGATGAATCGGAATGTGCACGCTGTTGCCGGTCAATTGACCGTCATGAAAAAAACGCAAACCGGGCGAGAGAAAAGTGACGATCGCGGCGGCTTCGTGGACATCTTGCGGAAACGTCTCCGCGGCGCGGGGTTCGTCGTGATTTTCAAGAAAACGCGCCAGTTTGTTTTGAAAATCGAGACCCGCGACCAAATGATCACGCACGGGTCGGCAGGACTTATCTCTAAGCCGATCATAAAGCCGTTTGTCATAGGTGTAATCGAAACCTTGTTGCTGCAGATTCCATTCGAGATCCCAATAGACTTCGGCCAGCAGCATGAAATCCGGAAAACGCTCGCGAACCGCCGCGATCGCCTTCGGCCAAAACGGTTCTATCGGTTTCCTCCAGGTTCGCTCGAATACGTCCGGCAAAATCAACATCGCCATGTCGCAGCGCACGCCGTCGCAGCGTTCTGCTATGGCGAGCAATTCGGCGATCATCGATTCCTGTACTTTCGGATTGCCGTAGTCCAGTTGCAGCGTATCGGGCCAGCCGTCGAAATAAGGATCGCGGCCGTAAGCAAAGACTTGTCTGCCCTGCGAGCATTCCAATTCGATATAATTTTGCGGTTCGCGCGCCAAATCTTCTTTCGAGCCTTGAATATAAAATTCCGGATGTTCCCGAACCCAAGGATGGTCCAATGCGGTGTGATTCGGCACGAAATCGAGCATCAGCTTCAGACCTTGCTCATTCAGCTTTTTGCGTACACCGGCGAGGGCTTTATCTGTGCCGAGGCAGTCCGACGTTCGATAAGCCGTGACCGCGAAGCAAGACCCGCAAATGTCATCTTCGGATAAGTTGGCCAAACTGGCCTGAAAGCCTTGCTGCCAAGGTTCGTGACTTCGTGAAACTTGCGCCCCGGCATGACCGGTTTGCCAAACGCCCAGTAACCATAGCCAATCGAAGCCTTGTTCAGCCATGCCTTGCCATTCGCTATCCGGCCAGTCGTCGATACCGGCGACCTGCCTCCGGTCGCGGTAAAACCGCCGATGCCGGACCCGTGTATTGATTTGATAAAGCGAGGGATAATCAACGGTCGCCATAAAGTCACCTTGTTTGCCGTGTTGGTGTTTTGTCCGTTCCCGCCAATGCTTCGACGATTTCCTGCATGCCGCCTTCCATCAATTCTTCATGATCGAGCGAACCGAATATCGTCAACAGCGTCGCCAGGGTACCGGTCCAGCCGGTTTGATGACTGGCCCCGAGCCCCGAACCGTCGTCGCCATGAAAATATTCATAGAACAACAGATGATCGCGAAAATGTGGATCGCTCTGAAACTTTTCGGCGCCGCCGAAAACCGGCCGTTTGCCGTTTTGATCGGGCAGAAATATATCCATCAGCCGGCATGAAATTTCCTTGGCGATTTGAAACAGATTGAGCCGGTTACCTGAACCGGTCGGGCATTCCATCTTAAAATCGTCGCCATAATAGGCATGCATTACCAATAAGGCTTGAATGATCAAGAGATTAGCCGGCAACCACACCGGCCCGCGCCAGTTCGAATTGCCGCCGAACATATAAGTATCGGACTCGCCCGGTATGTAAGCGACGGTATGGGTTTGCCCCTCCCAATGAAACTGATAGGGATGATCTTGATGATATTTGGACAACGAGCGGATGCCGTAAGGGCTTAGAAACTCTTGTTCGTCGAGCAAACGGGTCAATACGCGCCTTAATTTCTCTTCATCCAAGATCGCCAGCAAGCGTCGATTCTCTCTGCCGGGCGTTATCGGACAAAAAATCGCCTCGGCCAGATGTTCCTTACGCTTAATCAAGTTTTCATAGCATTCTGCGAAGTCGGGCAATTGCACCAAGGTATCGGCTTCGATTACCGTGACTGCGCATAACGGCAACAAGCCGACCAACGAACGTACTTTTAAACGTGTCGAGCTGCCGTCCGGGAAACGTAGCACATCATAGAAAAAGCCGTCCTCCTCGTCCCACATATCCCGGTGTTCGCAGCCGATATCATGCATCGCCGCGGCGATTTCCAAAAAGTGATCGAGATAGGCAATGACCTTTTGCTGATAGCCGGGATCGTGCTTGCTCAACTCCAAGCCGATCTGAATCATGTTCTGCGCATAGAGCGCCATCCAGGCGGTGCCGTCCGACTGTTCGAGATGCCCGCCGGTCGGCAGATGTTCACTGCGGTCGAATACGCCGATATTGTCCAAACCCAAGAAGCCGCCTTGATAAACGTCGCCGTCAGGGCCCTTGCGCGTTTCCCACCAATGAAAATTGCGCTCCAAATCGACAAAGGCACTTTTTAAAAAGTCGATATCGCCCTCGCCACGACGCTCGCGATCGATATGATAGACCATGCGCACGGCCCAGGCATGGACCGGCGGATTGACGTCGCTGAAATTCCATTCGTAAGCCGGAATCTGGCCGTTCGGATGCAGATACCGTTCGTCAAGAAACAGACTGAGCTGTCCCTTTGCGAAATCGGAATCGACCAGTACCAAGGCCAAGGTATGAAAAGCCGAATCCCAAACCGCATACCACGGATATTCCCATTTGTCCGGCATCGAAATGATGTCGTGATTGCGCATGTGTCCCCAGTCGCCATTGCGGGTAGCCTTACCGTGATGCTCTTCGAGCCAGCGGCCGACATCGAATTCGTAATATTGCTTGGTCCAAATCATGCCCGCCAGAGCCTGCCGCAACACCAGCCCTTGCCGGCCCGGTAGCTCCCCGGTCAACTCCTGATAAAATTCATCCGCTTGTTTGATTCTTTGTTCGAAGATGGCGTCGAAGTTCTCGAAAGCCGTTTTCGCTTCACCATCCGCCTTACGCAGGCGTAGTCTGACGATTTTCGTCTCGCCCGGTTGAACGGTCAACGCATAATCGGCCGCCGCTTTCGTGCCGAATCCTTCCGGGTTCACGGCATCCTGCTTGCCTAACACGATAGAGTCGTTAATGCCGTCCTTGACATAAGCGCTATGATTTTCGCCACCGAACAATAAGCGGTTATTGCTTTCATTGTCGACGAACAACCATTCCGGTGCGCCTTCGGCCAGTAATTGGTATTCGCCCAATTCCGCATGACTTACCAACACCTCGCTCGTGCCGTTTCCGCTTTCGGCACGAGACAATTGCGGCTTGGCCGTCTGATTCGACCCTGCCCAGGTATTGCGAAACCACAGCGTCGGCAGTACTCGAAGCGATGCTTCGGCCGGCCCGCGATTCACGATGCCGATGCGGATCAGAATATCCTCGGGTTCCGCCTTCGCATATTCGACGAAGACATCGAAATAACGATCCTCTTCGAAAATACCGGTATCGATCAATTCATATTCGGGGTCATGTTTGGAGCGGCCGGCGTTGGTCTCGACCAGGTCTTCATAGGGAAATGCAGCCTGCGGATATTTATAGAGATATTTCAGATAGCCGTGGTTCGGCGCCGCATCGAGATAGTAATAATATTCCTTGACGTCTTCGCCGTGATTGCCTTGCGGCCCGGTTAAACCGAATAGACGCTCTTTCAAAACCGGATCTCGACCGTTCCAAAGCGCCAACGCAAAGCAAAGCCGCTGGCTATCGTCGCTGATACCGCCCAAGCCGTCCTCGCCCCACCGATAGGTGCGCGATGTCGATTGCGAATGGGGAAAATAATTCCAGGCGTCGCCATTGTCGCTGTAATCTTCACGCACCGTTCCCCATTGCCGCTCGCTAAGATAGGGCCCCCATTTCGACCAATCCTTACCAGCGGATTTTCCGAGCGTATATTTTTTTGCCATGGTCGTCTCTTCGAATTTTTATGGGTCAGGAACGCTTTATTGCGTTGAATCTAAGTTACAAAAATCATTTCTTTACTCAAAACGAGAGTTAGACCCGCTCACTATTTCCCCAGCGCATAAGGCTTTGTGTCGCTATCGCGACGCTTATGTTTAGTCGGTTCGCGGACCGACAACCGCGATACTGCTACGAAACCCATCCATGGGTTTCGCCCTGCGGGCCAGCTAAAGCTGTTCAAAATCGCTCCAGGCGATTTTGTCTTTGCTTGTCCAAAGAAAAGTATCCAAAAGACCAATCCGCCGGGAGCGGATTGGGACGCCAAAGGCGCACGAAGTGCGAGCGCCCGGATGGCGCGAGTCAGCAGACACCCGGAGGGATACCATAAGTTAAACCAAATTGACTAAGCGTTCTAAGCAACAGGATAACATATTGATATGTTGATTATTTTAATGCGTTTACCCTGTTTACACTGCGCTTTTGCAGATTTATAATTCTGAAGGTGTATTAGGATCCAAAAGATTTTCACCTTTGTCTTCTATATTTTCCTTTGAAATCTGATTTTCGACAGTGCGATCGATTGTCATATCATGCACTTCTTCAGCTTGATTATCGATGTTTTGCAGATTTATTTTTAAAGCTTTCTTAACCGACTGTTGGTTTTTTTCGGGGGACGGCTCTTGGTCATGAGTCATTCTAAGATCATAAATCGGATTCGGCATCGTGATTAATGATTCGTCAAAAACCTGCTTCACGGATTTAATCGCCTCGCTACGCACTTTTAAAAAATCATGTTGTGTTTGGTTTACCCAACCGAAAATACGCATCACAACATTGGAATCACCTAACTCATGAATAATGGCTAAAGGTTTTGGCTCCTTTAAAATACCGGGTATCGTTTTGAGCATGGCCAAAGCTACAGCCTGAGCTCTTGACAAATCATCGGTGGTACCGACACCGATATCGAATTGGAACCGTCTCTCAGGGTTTCGAGTAAAGTTGGTTATCGTGGCTTTGTATACCGTCGAGTTTGGGATACGGATATGATTGCCATCCGGTGAAATTAATATAGTAGCTCGTGATGTCAGACGAGCGACATTGCCTTGTTGGCCTTCAATATCAATAAAATCATTGATCTCAAAGGGATTTCGAATACTCAACAAGGTGCTTGCAATAAAATTTTCGACTGTATCTCGTATCGCAAAGCCGACGGCCAAGCCGAAAATACCGGCAGCACCGAGTATTGTGCTCAATAGTGCGACTGAATCCAATAGGTTTAGCGCCAGGACAATGCCTATCAGTATAAAAACAAAGTGGGTGATCTTACCCAATAATTCGGCAATGAAATTGTTAACGCTAATACGACGAAAAAGTGATCTACGTTGAGAAAGCCAACCGCCCAATGTCCAGAATATCAAAAAAATTAGCAACGCCATTAGAATCAAGGGAAGCCCAGCGATCAACTGCTTACCGAACGTCAATATTTTATTGATCGTCTCTGGAAAACGCTTTGTGATACTTTGATCAAAAATTAACCGGCTCTCAACTTCGACAACGCTTTCGATTTGTTGGGCAAATTGAATAGCTCTTGTTTCCGCTGCTTTTGAAACAATTTCTCCTTCTAAGGTCACAACACCATTACTAACGGATACTTTTATGTTTTTTAAATTATCCAGTTCCGAGAAAATCTCCTGCAAACGTTTTTCTATTTTTTTATCGTTTTGTTTTAAGTGCGTTACCGTGATGACTTTATCCGGTGCAGGAGCACTTCCATTAGTCTCATTACCGGTCAATAATTTCGATAAATCCTGGGCTTGAGCGATATGAACTTCGGATAGAAAGCAGAGTAGCCAAACGATAGTTAGGAGCAACTGTTTCATTACTGTTTTCATCTTATTTACTTTTCGCCTCTATCTCTGTCTTGTGTTTCATTGTTTTAGTTCGTTAGCGATGTAAGTTGGCCCTAAATTCCCCCCATTATTGCTTCAACGATCGATCGTGTAATTATTCACACCCCCTATCGTTCCCACGCTCCGGCGTGGGAATGAAGACCGAGACGCTCTAGCGTCTCGTACCGCTGGAGCGGTACTCAGGCATTCCCACGCAGAGCGTGGGAACGATAATTTCCGGGGGACTGAAAGTTACTCGATCGTTGTTGTTTTTTAATTCCAAACAAGCTCATGGAGACTTTAAATGACTCTCTTCATGTTGAGTCAGACTTTCACGACTACTTATTAAGCCCAAAATTGCCGGGAATTTAGAGTTCAATCTCGGCAATCAATGGTAAATGATCGGAAGCGACCGCACTTAGTTCCGATCGATGAACTTTAAGCGAAATCATGCGTTCCGCCGGGTCTACCCAAATTCTATCCAGACTCAGCAGAGGACGATGAGCCGGAAATGTCGCTAATGCCGGCATTTTGTTGAAGCGGCGCTTCAACCAGCGCATCGAACGCCCCCATAGCAGCCATTCATTAAAGTCACCTAGCACGATATTGACATCGGCGGTACTGCTTGCCAAAGCCGACAACACACCTCGAACTTGCCGTCGCCGTTCTCCCGGAGACAAACCAAGATGAGTCGCCAGTATCGTCAGGTTCGTGTTGTCGAACGTCAACTTTGCATCGATCAAGCCGCGCGGTTCTCTGCCGGGTACGCTGATATCGATATGTTCCACGGCGCGAACAGGAATGCGAGACAGCAAGACGTTACCGAAGTGTCCCTGCTTCGCCAAATAAGTGAATCCGCTGATCGCATTTGCCACGGCGGCTTGTTCGAGCTCGGCCAGAACACTTTCGGGATGAGCGATCAATGTCTCCACTTCCTGCAACGCAATCAAGTCGGCATCGATTTCTTTCAACACTTGAGCGATACGGGTCGTATTTCTGGCGCCGTCACGTCCGATACAACTGTGAATATTGTAAGTCGCGACCCTAAGTTTCATACGCTCCCGCTGCTCACGCCTTTGCCGTATTTTTTTCGCAGATGCCCCAGAAAAAAGAACAAGGCAACACCGAATAAAGCGATGACGATCATTAATCCGACGAAATAACTCGATCCTGAATCTCGCATCGCCACGGAAATGCCGTAAGCCATAATGACCAAAACGGATAAGGCAGGCAGCAAACCGATCATCGTTCCAAGCGCAAAATCGTAAAGGCGAATTTTGGAAACTCCGGCGGTCAAATTGACGATTGAAAACGAAGCCACAGGGAAAATACGAAAGAATATGACCGATTTCAGCCCGGATTCGGAGAATTTCCGAGTCAGACTGTTCAATACATCGCCGCTCAATCGGCTCACTTTATCGCGCCCCAGCCTTCGTCCAATCAAGAACAAGCTCACTGCGCTTAATTCGGCGCCGATCAGTGCATACAAGAAGCCTTGCCAGGGCCCGAATAACAGCACTGTGGCTATCAGTAGCACTGTAACCGGAAAAAAACACAAGCCGCCCGCGATATAAAGAAATGGAATCAAAAGAAATGTGTAATGCTGTTGTTGCACCCACAAAGCGGCCGCTTCGACCGTATCGAAAACCGAGTATTCACCCAAGTCGGCCCAGCGCCACAATGCCCCGACCACCAGAAAAATAGCGATCAACAAGACGTTGTTCAACATATGTTTGAAAACGGGGAGTTGTTGTTTCGGGCCGATAAGATATTGGAACAATTCCTCCGGCTCTAACGGTTGCTCAGGATCCAATAATTCGGACTCGGGAACCCATTGATCGACTTCATCGGGAATTGCACCGTCTAACGTCACGAGCCTACGCTCACCCTTGTTCAACGATTCGATCGCACCGGCCAATGTTCCTGTTTCATGATACGCTTTCGCTACCTGCTCGATTTCCGTGCCCAGATGCTCGGCCAGCAAACCATTACGAAATGCCGATATCGCTTTGGACTCCGGAGAGCCCTCCTCCGCCGCGATCGCCAAATCGCATTCCGAATCGAAACCGAGCGAGCGATTACTCAGGTTCGACGAACCGACGCGAACGAAACAATCGTCGATCACCATCACTTTCGCATGCACCATCAAATCCACCTCCGGATCGACGGAAATTCTCGGATAATACACTTGCAGGCGCCGATGGCGGTCGACCTCGCGTAATTTCAACAAGATCCGACCGCGCAACACGTCCATCGTATGCTGTTCGAGCCAACCGCCGGTTTTTTTCGGCTGCACGATGATCACTTCGGGCCCGTCCGTTTCTTGTAAACGCGCCGTCAATGCCTCGCCGATTCGAAAGGAACTCAAATACTGGTTTTCGATATAGATGAATTTGCGCGCCGCGGCAATCGTATCCAGATAGAGCCGTTCGACCTCGCGCACTTCGGCGTAATCGCGATGTCTAGGCCAGGTGCGCGCAATCGCGACCTCAACATCGTTGAAGTCGGCCGTAACGCTTTCCGGCCAGGGATCGCCGATCTCGATCCGCTCGTCGATCAACGGAGCTTCTCCGTAAGCTCTTTGCCAGCGTTCGCTGGCCAATTCGCCGAGTGCTTGCGCCGCCGGACCGTCGACTAGCATCTGCATGTCGTGAAACGGCGGATAGGCTTCGCCGTCAGGGTCGACCCGGCGTTTATCGTCCGGTAAATGATTAGAGGTATCCCAACGCCATTTGCTCAAGTCCAAACCGCCCGCAAAGGCGACGGCGTCGTCGATAACGACCATTTTCATATGCTGGGACGCGCCGACCGGGTGTTCCCCGTCCAGGCAAAATCGAACTTGCTTATGAGTACTCCATAGCAATTTGTAACGAGGAAAAAACTCGCGCTCCATCGCATAGATCATCGCAAAATCCCAACTCAACACATAAATTTGCAGCCCCGGATTCCGTTTAGCCAAAAAATCGAGCAATTTTCCCAACTCTTCGGGGCATTCGGCGGTTTCACCGTTTCGAATCAAGCGCAATTCGCTATGCAAATCCCAACCGACGATCATGATTGACCGTCGTGCTTTCTGCAATGCTTCGTGCAAGGCTCGGAAGTAATTTTCGCCGTCTATGACAAAAGCGGCCCGATGCGCTTTTTCAATTCGCCAGCAGTTTTCGCTTTGAAAAATTGTTTTCACGCGCTTTGGCCTTCTTGCTTTCGGTTTAAATATTCTATCGCTATTTCAATTCCATGGATGTTAAACCAACTGGCAAGCAATCGCCAATACGACAAGCGTTCGATGAAAATCAGATAGCCGAGATAATACGAAAATAAGGAAGAATATCTTGAAATGAGCCGGACTGGATTTAAATTTTCAAATTCAGTCCGGCCGGCATGCTTGTAATTGAGACTTTTTATGGATTTGAAATTTTTATTTGAATTTTGAAGCAGCCGATTTAAATGATTGACTCATCGAATCCCACGCGCTATCCAAACCACCTTTGAGCTCTTGCCAGGCACTCTCACTAGCTGCTTTGATCTCATCGAGTTTTGCAGAAGCTTCATCGCGCTTCTTTTTTAAATCGCTAATTTCTTCCTTGTATTGAACCTCGGCATCGGCTTCGGCCTGCTTTGCCTTAGCCTGGAGCTTGTCAATCTCGGCATTCCATTCGTCGAGTTTAGCTTTCATTTTTTCTACATACGCATCTTTTTCGCTCATGACCGACTCCTTAATTATTAATTAAAATATCGAACAAAATAGTTTTCGGGTCACGGCTCCGGGTAAAAAATTTACCGAAACCTTTTTGCAATATACGCAACTCTTCAATTTGACGCAATTTTATAGATCTTAGGCTACTATAACGCCTAAAAAGCTATTTGCCACGACATAAAACTGGTCTAATCATCATGAATCGCCCGCGCAATGAAAATCATGAAACGTCTGAAACCTTTACATTATGGGAATTCGTATCAATCAGCGATTTTGAACGCCCTATCGTTTTGAGCACGGATGCGGCCCGACAAAAATGGCGTTTGTTCAAGCGCCTTTTTACCCGTGCCGACGAATCCTCGACACCGATAAAACCGGAAGATGCCTTACAAACTTTGTCCGAGGCGCGCTTGGATCAGCTCGCGCCTCCGATCGACCGGCATGCGGCCGTCGATGCGCTCGATCGGGCATTGGAAGACTGGTTGCAAACTCGACCGAACGGCTCCCCGGTTAAATTCATCATAGGTCAAGCATTTTCGGCTAATGAGGAAGCTCTCGCCCGTTGGACCGCTCGGCATAACGCTCGTCTAATAACCAAACCCACTGTAGAACAAATACTCGAAAACGATTCGACTTGGCCCAATGTTCCGACAGACTCCCAAAGTCTTTGGGTCTTGCCGAATTTGGACAAATGTTTTTTACGTCATGCGGAAGGATTATCATTGATTCGGCGATTTTTAGCCTTGGCTTTAAACGGCGATTTAGGACCCGGAATTATCGGTTGCGCCGACTGGTCTTGGACCTACCTGCGGCGGGTCTGCTCCTTATCGAACGGCAATGCATTGACGCTACAAGCATTCGACGGCAAGCGACTCTCCGCTCTATTCTCGCAACTGGCAAGCTCCGCCCAACCGACCGGTTTGCAATTCCTAAACGCCAATACAGGCAAAACTGTTTTATCCGATTCTCGGGAAGAAAATCTAGAGGTCAGCAAAGACTTGAACAAATTAGCCATGCGCTGCCGCGGCAATGCCGAAATCGCCAGACTTTTTTGGCGCGATAGCTTGAGAAATGAGCCTGAGGAAGCAACGCTTGAAGATTCGACGCCAACTACCACAGTTTGGGTCGGTCCTTTCACTGAAGGTGCCGTTATACCCGGCTCTCATGATGAAAACATCGCATTGATCCTGCACGCCCTACTGATACACAACGGATTGCCGGCTAAGGTCTTAACCCGAGTCTTACCTTTTTCCGACTATCAAATCATGGACTTATTATTCAATTTGAAGTCCTTGGGCGTCGTTCATTTGCAGTATGACAACTGGCACGTCGCGCCAATGGGCTATCTCAGTAGCCGGCATTATTTAAGCGCGCAAAACTTTCTGTTGGACGATTTTTAGGAGAAGACAATGGACAACAATAACATCGCCAACATTTTCATCAAGCCTGATTTAGGAACCTTACAACACGTAGTACTCGTCATTTTGGGCACCGTTTTCGTGATTCAGGCGATGCAAAAGCTTTTTCCTTGGATCGCCGATTATCTTCACGGTGCTTCACGGCTTTTCATTTTAGCGATGATTCCGTTGCTGCGGCTGATTTTGATTCTGGCGGCATTTATATTGATCGTACCCCGCATCATAGAACCGTCCATGCAAAACATGTTGGCGTTGTTGGGCTCTATCGGCATCGTTCTGGGTTTCGCCTTGAAGGATTACGCCAGCGGTCTAATTGCCGGTATCGTTGCGGTCGGCGAGAGACCCTACCGTAACGGAGATTGGATCGAAATCAACGGCATCTATGGCGAAGTCAAACATATCGGCATGCGCGCCGTACAAATCGTCACGCCGGACGATACCGCCGCTTACATCCCGCATACCAAAATTTGGAACGAGCCAATTCTTAACGCCAACAACGGGACACCTGCGTTGCAATGCGTAGCCAATTTTTATTTGCACCCGGATCATGATGCCTCTCGGGTAAAACAATTACTGCACGATGTCGCATTGACCAGCCCTTATTTGAATTTCGATGAACCCATTGCCGTGGTAGTTCAAGATCAGCCCTGGGGCACGCATTACCGAATCCGGGCCTATCCTATCGAACCCTACCAGCAGTTTCGTTTCGTTAGCGACCTAACTATTAGAGCCAAGGCCGGTTTAACAAACCTTGGTATTATTTTTGCGTTGGTGCCTGCGTTTCCGAAGAATAAAGAAATCCATTAGCTTGAAGGATTTGCTAGGAAGCTTCAACGTGCCGCGCAACGGAAAACGAATTGACTGTCTTTTATTTTCTCCATGTTAGAATCATCCGGACACACATAATAACAATTGGGAGGCATCATGACGCCGACGGAAAAAACCTTATTGATTCATCAGCAGCCCGAAAACTCGGTTCGGCTCCGCAGCGCCTTGGAAGCCGCGATTCATTACGGCGGAGAACTGGAACCGGTAATGCTCGACGAGTTTATGAATGATCCTTCAGCCTTCTTGGGAGGCCGAAAACATGTCGTGAGTCTCTTGACCAACAGCGAATTATCCCGATTATTACGCGAAGCACATCGGTATCAATTCAGTGTCGGCTTACTGCCGGCCAAGGATAAGTCGATTATCTGCCGATTGTTCAACATTGCCGAACAAGTCGAAGATGCGGTGCCGCGCGCGCTCGACCCCGATAAGGCATACCCTGTGGATTTGCTGCTGTGTAACGATGAAGCAGTCATCTGGACGGTTTTGATCGGTGAAGCGCCTTTCATCACGATGCGCCAGCATGCCTACGAAAAAAATCCGCTACGGGAACAGGTAAACGAATTTCTTGCCAGTATTCCCAATCTAACCAAACTCAAACCTTTCGAGCTGTCAGTCTCAACTGAAAAAGGTCAGCGTATCGAAACCGCTGTCACCGGTGTTTTGATCATAGAAAACGATATCGAAACGCTTGCCGCGAACCTGATTAACGAATCCATTTCGTCACAAGACGGCAAATTATCAGCAATTTTTTTGGCGCCTTCATCGGTCATGGAGTTTCTCAATTTCTTGATAATCGCGATTTATTGCAAGCTTCGCACGGTCAGTCACTTACCGAAAGCGGTCGGGTATATCAAAAGCGCCACGTTAGAATTATCGAGTCCTAATACTCTTTCGTATGCGATTGACAGCCGGCAACGCAAGGCCGAACGTATCTCGTTAAAAACCATTCCTCAAGGTATTGCGATCAATGTCGGCGAACGCTACAAAGCCGCGCATAAAGTCATTCATGACGACGCGAAGGACACGGCCAAAATTAAACCGCTCAGACATAGCGCGAAGCATATGAACCGTTTAAAAAAGAGAATGCCTTTCTTCTCGACTGCGGTCGAGTCCGATTTCAAGGATTTGTTTTTGATGCTGCGCGACAACGCCAAGCTATCCGGGCCTTATATCAGCTTGATGGTCTTGAGCAGCATGCTGGCGACCTTCGGCCTGTATCTTAATAGTAGCCCGATCGTCGTCGGCGCGATGGTGTTGGCACCGCTTATGGGTCCGATCGTGTCGCTATCGATGGGCATTTTACGCAACGACAGCAAATTACTCAGAAGCGGCATGACGGTGTTCGGCATCGGCATCGCCTTGGGTCTGTTCGTGTCGGTCATTACCGCGCTACTGATTCCTTACGAACAATTAACCGCCGAAATCCGCTCCCGCTCGCAACCGAGCCTTCTGGATTTAGGCGTTGCGATCATCTCGGGCAGCGCTGCCGCCTATACGCATGCCAAGGCGACCCTGCTCAGAACGCTGCCGGGCGTCGCTATCGCGGTCGCCTTAGTGCCGCCGCTGTGTTCGATGGGCATCGGCATTGCCTGGTGGGACTGGAATATCGTCAGTGGCACCGGCTTGTTATTTTTGACTAACTTTGCCGGCATTGCGCTAGCCGCCGCGGTTACCTTTCTATTTTTAGGTTATTCGACGATGTTTCGAGTCAATCGAGGCCTCGGTTTATCTCTGTTGCTGCTTTTCTTAGTCAGCGTTCCGCTCTATCATTCTTTCGCCAACACCGCGATACACAGCCGCATTACCAACGCGATCAATGCGAAAACCTATAAGGTGAACGACAAGACGATAGAAGTCGACGATGTCGAGGTTGTGTCGATTGGCGAAAAAGTGCGCTTATCGGTAAAGCTGCACAGTTCCGACCCGCTGTTATCGGAAGATGTCGCCGCGCTTCGCGATTACATCAGCAAGCAAATCGAACGTCCCGTGTTATTGGATGCGTCATTTAGTATTTTGCAGTAGTTAGAAAACCAAGCAGCTCATTTGCCTTGTTCTCAATTCCGGGAACAAGGTATATACCCTCGTAGATCAAAGTTCGGCACTGGAGTGACCGTCAAAGGCCCAGCACCTAAATTATCTAAGACAATTAACCACCTGATTAGCAAGTTTCTTCAACTAAAACCCAAAGATCAGCATATCCTTAGCAGGACGGGGTTCGCAAGCCATGCGCGTCAAGCTAAAAACGGCCAACCCACATCACGCTCTTTCCCAAGC